>JALUTL010000432.1 GCA_027016475.1 Candidatus Heimdallarchaeota archaeon | reverse complement strand
TAAGAGAATGGGCTATTAATTTCTCAAAGCAACGAATTATGCTAGAAATGTTTAAAAAAGTAAAAAAAAATGTTGTGTGACAAATGTCATACATTTGTCAAAAGGTGATGTGATGAACATTAAAAGGAAATTACTTGCATTATCCCTAATTGGATTATTCATCTTTACCGGCTTTGTTCCTCAATGGACAGTTGCAGCAAGCTTGAATGTTTCAGTTTCCGTTCCAAGCTCTGCTGAAGCAGGAAGAACTTTTGCAATAACAATAAGTATTTTCTCAGGAACATGTCAATTCATTGGATCTGGGACTTTGGAAAGAAGTACAAATGGCTACTCATGGGTTTCGATTGGGAGCTACAATTGGGAAGAAGGTGCAAACTTTGTCACTAGGTCTGAAAGTAGCCCTGGAACTTATTTTTACCGAGCACGTGTTTCCTGTGTCTATCCAAGCGGTACCACAACCTCAAACACTGATTCAATAAACATTTATCCCTCACGAGTATTTTCGTTTGAAGGTTACTCTTGGACTAAACAAATTCGAGGAAGGGGGTCTGCATCTACACAAGATTATTATTCGACGGAATATAATAAACCGATTTGGACCGTAGGTAGTTCAATTAAAGTAGTTGAAGGATCTGCTACTTTTAACAGGTATGTTGGTGTTTCCACTCAGGTTAGTACAGGATTTAGCGGTGCATTGCGTATCCAAGCTGATGTTCGAACAAATGCTTTATACAGTGGTCAAAGAGCCCTTTATGTTGGGATTTTTGACACAAACTGGAATCTTCTTGTACAGTCTCTTCTTACCACTTCTTCTGTTTTTGAAAGCAAGGAGATCGGTTTTGTTGGTTTGGCACAGTATACAACTTACAATGTCTTTTTCTACTATAGTGATGGATGGAGCAGCGACTACAATGCTGAAATTGAAATTAAGAACGTTGCAATCTTACAGTGGACAAGACACCTTGTTTTCGTCCACGGATTTATGGGGTCACCCAGCATTTGGAGTCAAGTTGCATCAACAATTGCTTCACAAGCTTACTATGCCAATTATTACACCCCCGACTTATATGGTTCCACTCCTTGTGATTCGTTAAGGTGGGATGGATGTGAAACATCTATTGGCCCTGATGATTATGAAGGAGTAACAGTCAATGATGATAACTTGGCACGGAGGCTAAAGATATATATCAATACGAATGTGGCTTTTGCTTCTGGTTTAAATACGATTGACTTTGTGGCTCATTCTATGGGTGGACTGGTAGTTCGTGCATTATTGGATTATTATGCGGGAAGTGACCGTAGAACAATTTCTGGGGCAGGCGGCACTGCTTATGTTGAAACTGTAGTCACTATTGCTTCACCACATCAAGGTATCGATTTACATGATTCTTCCCATATTGTTGGATTGCAGGTTGTGCAGATGGACAACACTATTAGTGGCCGACCTCAATGGATCTCACAAATGTTGAATCCATCTCCTCCAACCACTGTGGACTTTCATGCGATTGAATCAAATAACCCTGATTATGCTATAGTGAATCTTATTCACAATCATGGGAATGAGGTCCGTGATGGGTTAGTACCAACAAACAGCATGTGGATGCCGGGAATGGCATCAGAATCTGGCGCTTACGAAATGCATACTTCCATTGTAAACAACGCGATGACCACAAATCAAATCGTCAGATTGCTGAGGAAGGAAATCTACAGTGCAGCAAAGGTCACTGTTTCTGTTTCCACAATCCACATCCAAAAAAGTGAAAACGTGGTATACAGAATATTCTTCGATCGATTTTTCACATCAGAAGTCATCCAACTTGGACAAAGCTTTACATACAATAATCAAGGAACACAGTTCAACATTCTGCGTTATTCAGGTAATCAAATCAATCCACATGGGATAGCCGTCTATTGGCTGTTTATCGATTCAGACTGCTTCCCTGGAACTGAACCAACTGACTACATAGAGGCTGGGGGAGTAACATTTGATTCCATCGATTTTGGAATTGGGCAAAGAACATTTACAATACCCTTGAGTTCAAACGCATTATGTGACCCCTTCAGTTCTGGAGATTACATCACCATTGTTGTAAATACTGTTTGATTAAACATAACAAACCAATATATTTGTATTACATTTAAGTCGAAATCCATCAATTGTTGAACAATGTCTTTGTCCAAATTAATTCAAAATTCGCTGGTTCTGTACTAAATCGGCTTATCCAAAACACTTTTTT
>JALUTL010000431.1 GCA_027016475.1 Candidatus Heimdallarchaeota archaeon | reverse complement strand
CCCACAGAAAAAGAAGATTATCTTCGGTGGGACAGACGGCCGTCTCATGGCCTTTTCAAATGATCGTCAGAATACCATTACTTTTAGAGACCCTTATGCCATTGCGGATATTATTTCGTTTGATTCAAATCAATGGGAAATTTCCCTCCCCTCAACCACACAACAATGGGATAGTTTTACAGACGATAGATTCAATTCAGAAGAAACAATCTGGAGCATCTATGGAACCCCAAAACAGACGTTCATTCCATCCTTCAGAAAGACCTCAAGCACTTGGGTTCAATCAATCCCCAATCTTCTTTCGGTTTTTGATTTTGATAGCCCATGGGATGCTATCACCACTATGGCAATTTCTTACAATACTACCACTGATATAACGAACAATTTCATTGCAAGTTTTGCAAAAGGGACAATTAATCCCCTTGGACCATTCTTTCAAGTAAATACTGACCTTTTCAATTACAGAGCTTTGTCGTCTGATCCTTTAAGTTACTCCTTCGCCACCGGAGATTTTCTCTCGGACTACGAAGGTGATGAACTCCTTGTCATACCCTTTACTGCACAGGCGTCGAGAATAGGTCAACTTCCTTCTGATCAATACGGGAATGGCCCTCTAATCTATCATAGGATTGGTCCATACTATTACAGGGATTATAGAACATTTACCCCCAATACTCCCGCAGGAATCGTTGCTGACCAGGGAAATACATTATTCTCTTTCCTACATTCGGGCAGTACCTTCCCTTCAATCGCTGCTGGTGATGTTGATCAAGACGGCGATACAGATATCGTTGCATCAAACGGAAAATTGATGCTTTATGAAAATGTTGGAACACCTCAAACTCCATCTTTTGTCCAAAATCCTGATTATTTTGAAGGCTTGAACCAACTTGCCTCAAAGGATCTAATCTTTCAACCCCAATTGTGGGATCATGATAGGGACAACGACCTAGATATTCTTTATTCTTTAGGGATGAACTCTGCCGGAAAACAGAAATTCGGACTCCGATTTTATTCTAATATTGGAACCCCAGTAAATCCCATCTGGGAAGAAAAATCCGAAATCGTAAGCAACCCTTCCCTAGAAGGGAACATGGTGGAAAATAAGATTATTCTTGGTGGTGTTGATATTAGTGAAACAAAGGAAAAATCTGCCGATGCACTTTGGGTATATCAGGAAAACTCCTCTACTCTGTTTGAATTGACTGGAGAAGTGGGCACTCAGGCTGATTTCATAATCGGAACGAATCCAGAGGTTCAAATGCTTTCCGTCAATAAACCCGTCGATTCTACCAACGTTAATTTTGGATATACAATAACTGAAACTTGGTCCAACGGCAACCAGTTCAATGAATGGGCAGGGGCTATGAGTGTAGGGGTTCTTGATGGAGATTCCCAAAACGAAGTTGTTGTTGCAGATTATGATAACAACCTCTATGTTTTCGAGCATCTGAGCAATAACACCTACAAACGGGCATTCAAGTCTCCTGACCTGAACCATACTGAAGAGACCGACAAATCTCCTTACAGATTCCAAGACTTCGAGGGGATTTCCGGGAATTTTAGCAAGATCGTCTATGAACATGCTACATTGTTGGCATCTGGTTTCGATGGAGATGGGGATGGGTACAAAGAAATTGCTTTAGTCGCTGGCCTTTCAATCTACATTTTCGAAGCGACGAATTTCAATGACAAATATTCGCTGATTTACAGTTCCTATCTTGGGGATATAATGGACAGTAACGGAAACAAGCTAAGTTCAAAAATTGACAAACTGACTTCAATGAGTGTGGTACAGAATTTCAATGGTCTAGGTGCTATGATTGCTATTGCAGGCGGGAGTTACCTGTTCCTTCTAAGAAACGATCCCTCACTAGGTTGGCTAGAAACCTACCAGTCCTTAACTGGAGAGGAATCCTACGCTCAATTTTCATCCGACTGGGATCTGGTGAAAATTACCTCGGTTCTTTTCTCAGATATCAACCAAGACGGACAGACAGAACTGTGGATTGCAGGAACCAATGGAACCAGCTCCTCTCCTTTCCTTTGGGCAATAGAATCTGACATTCTCACCTATAATGTTGCCTTCAGGTTTACTGATGAGGATCTTCATATGTCCACAATCAATGTCTTGACCTTTTCAGAAGATATAGACTACAACGGGAAGTTTGAGTTGCTTGTAGGTCATGATTTGGGTATGGATGTGATCGAATTCGATAAGACAGGCAATTTCCAGCC
>JALUTL010000430.1 GCA_027016475.1 Candidatus Heimdallarchaeota archaeon | reverse complement strand
GAACATGTTCTTAGAGGAAAAGAAATTCTTCTTAACGATATGGAATTTTCGAACAATTCATTTGTCTGGCAACAATTGGCCAAAAAATTTGGGGCGAAGATTCGAACAATCAGCAACGTAGAAGGCAGAATCCCGTTTGAGCTTTGGGAGCGTTCAATCACAGACAATACCGCTTTGGTCTCTTTTTCGAGCGTTCAATTTCATTCAGGCTACAAAGAGAATGTTGCTGAAGTCACGAAGCTTGCACATGATCATGGATCATTGGTAGTAGTTGATGCTATACAGCATTTAGGTGCATTGAGATTTGAGGCTGAAAGATGGGAGGTTGACTTTGTGTCTGCAGGAGGTTACAAATGGCTTTTGGGCCCTTTGGGAACAGGGCTGTTTTATGTTGACCAAGAGGTATTGGAAACTTATGAGCCGTTATTGGTTCATTTTCTGGCCCACGAAAACTTTCCAGAAATGAAGCATACTGAGTTCAAGCCAGCCAAGGACGCAATGCGATACCAAATGGGACTGATTCCTCAAATTGGTGCGTTTGCATCATCGTTGGAGTTTGTCCATTCATATCAAGGAAGAGCCGAAAATCACATTCTTCGTCTCACAGACTACTTGGTTGAAAAATTGAACGAAATTGGAGGAATATTCATTGTTTCGCCAAGAAGGTTTGAAAGTGAAAAATCTGGCATTGTTACATTTGGATTGAAGGGGAAAGACATGGCATTGCTTCACAAACACCTGAAAAACCACTCTGTCAATGTAGCTTTGAGAGGTACGGAATTGAGAGTTTCACCCCACTTTTACAACACAAACGAAGAAGTGGACAGACTCGTTGAAGAAGTGATAATATGGCATAAACATCAGTAGGAAAGACCCTCCAATTGTTTATGAAATGGAAGAATTTAATATCTGTAAGGTCATGCATTATATGAATGAGTGTACAGAAGAAGAAGGAGAAAAAATCCCTTATAAAAAAAATTGGGGAGAAATTGGGCAAGAAGGATGATGCAGATGATTTGATTGAGGAGACATTTGAGGAATTGAAAGACATTGTTTCTTCAATGAAGGAAGTTTTTGAAGAATTTGACCACTCATATACTGAAACAATCAATGAAAAAAGAGGCACGGTGGGCAAATTAAAGGCCTCACTTCCAAGCTTTTTGAAGCCAGACGACATTAAACTTGAAGAAAGACGACTTGAAAAAATTCGGAGAAACAAAAAAACTCTTTCCACACTTGAAGATTCCATCGCCAAGCTTGAGCTTGTCTTGAAAACTTCACGGCAGAATTATGACGAATTGGGGGAGGCATATCTTAACCTCGTGAAGCTGGAGTCGAATGGAAATGAGAACAAAGCAATCGAAAAGATAGAAGAAAGGATGAATCAGCTCGAGAGCAACGTTGCGACTGCAATGGAGCAACTTACATCACAGATAGTCTTGATCAAAAATTCGTTGGACAACATGGCTGGACAATTAGAAGAACAAGGTGTAGTTCTTCATGGGATTGATCAAAAAGTTGATGTCTTGGACAGCAAACTGGATAAGGCGCAGGAATTAATCAAGGAGGTCAGCCGCAAAATTACAGGGAATCGAGTAATCATACTGATTGCCATAACTGCCGTTTCAACAGTCTTATTGTCTGGATTAGTAAGATAAGAATTTCAGGGTTTTAGAAGTAGTTTCCACAACTACTTTTCCGTTTACACTTCTGATTAGTTATCTTGAACTAATTTCTTCCTTTTACATAGTCTAGAGTTAAGATTCTGAAAATTCAGAGCCTTCTGCAACAAAGGACTTAATAATCAAAATGTCACTACTATCTTGACGATCATTTTGGAGCAGAGGTGACCAACATTCCGTTAGACATTGAAAAAACAAAGGAGTACAGGGAAGCAGAGAGAACCAAAAAACTACTTCAGCTTCTTCTTCACTATTACCAGACAGAAGAGCAATTTGATGAAATGGATTTAGGTGAATTTACATTTAGGGATCTATTGTTATTTATGAGTGAATATGGGTTTCCAAAGCGCCAATTTGTTGAAAACAAGGATCAAATATTGAATCAACTCAATCAAGAGATTTCTGAAATAGATAAACGTCTGAAGCTGGCGCGCCTTCAAGAAATTGAACAGAAAAATTTGAACTCGATAATCATCATACCATCATGGTCTAAAGTTATAGGAAAGAAAACACTAGGATTTTACTTGAACCGTCCAGTAACAGAAATAAGGCGAGATACTATCGTTATGCTTAATCATGAAATCCAAGTTGTTCAAGACAAATTGGGAGAGCAAATTGCATTGATCACAGGCCCAGGCATACTTTTCACAGAATTCAGTTTGGATCCGGGAAAATTTATCACAAATGTCCGAGAAATCAACATGCTGGTATTTCCTATTGATATCTTCAATAAAATGATGAATGCACCCCCTATCTTTGAAGGGAACATTCATGGAAGTACCATCAACGAAATGATTACACTTATTCCTTTTTCAATTATTGAGGAGGCTTACTCCATTCAAGCGCTGTTGCGAGGAATTATCTCCAGAAACATTTTCCATCCAAATAAAGCAGCAATAGATTCTTTCAACTCATTGGTTAAACAACCGGATTCATTCCATATATCTCATGGATTCAGTATCCTTTCTGCTCATCCCGATTATTTCAACAGACTACTTATAACAGGAAACAATCCCAACGCGAAAACTAAAGGAGACAGTTCATATTCCTTGTCAAGTGCAGGTATAGCTTCTATCATTGCAGGTGACAAACTTCTCAGTGAATTGATTCCATCACAGAAAGATCAGGAAAATATTTTGATCAGAATCAGAGATATCAAGAAAGAGTACCTGTCGACAGGTGAGAAACTAATCTACGATTGGATGCCATGATCTAGAAAAAGGGGTTCATTAGGCAAATCATGTTTGAAGAACAAATCAAGGAACCTTCGAATCACAGATGCAGTCATTCCCCACACCTTATTTCCATTCAAATAATGATGAATGTCAAAATATCGGATGTAGCCATATTTCTGTCTACCATTAACCTTTTGAAGCGGGTACCTTCTATGGTTGTAATTTTTTGGATCAAGAAAGTGCTTTAATGGGATAACCACCGTGTCTGTATTTTCATTGGTTCTTGGTTTGAATTTTCGGAGACAGGCTTTCATGAGGTTTTCTGTCGGCATTTCCAATTCGATCCATCCAATAGCTACTCGAACCACAATGAAATTGCGTGTTACAAATTCATCCATTTCACCTAATATTTCGACCTCATTTGGATTTAGGCCAATCTCTTCCTCAGCCTCCCTTAATGCTGTCCGTATGAAATCTTCATCTTCTGCATCCATCAAACCGCCAGGAAAGGCCATGTCTCCAGGGTTGTTACTCATTTTGTCAGAGCGTTTTACAAGGATTAGAAAAATACATTCTTCCCAATTTGTTTGTTGGAGGCAATCTTTTGAAATTACCAGAGGGACAAGAACCGCCCCTTCCCGATATTCTTTCAAAGAGCTTCTGGAGACAAGCCGTTCATCCCTGCTATTCAATATCTTGCAAACAAAATCCTTGAATTCTGTGAGGGTTAAGGGTTTCATGATGCCACACTAAAACAGTCCATAAGTGCCGATGATTTGCAGGAGATCTCTTTCTGAAAAGATACCAACCAGTTTTCCATTGTCCAAAACAGGAACTCCTCCAAGCTTGTTTTTGGAAAGAACTTCTGCAACCTCCTTCAGAGAGGCAGAAATTTCAACCGTAATTAGATCTGTTGATGCCAATTCTGAAACAGGAATGTTAAGGGATTCATCATCCAATTTGGATCGTAAATACTTATCTGCTACATATTTAAGAACGTCAGATGATGAAATTATCCCCTTCAAGTTACCTTTACTGTCTGTCAGCAATATCCGGCTTGTTTTGTGTTTAATCATTTTTCCAATGACAGTCATCAATGTAGACTTGTCATAGTTTGCAGTGATCGGTTCTGCCACAAAATCTGCAAGATTTGCGTCAATAATGGATTCCGCAAACTCCTTTACCAAGTCTCGTTCAGTTATGATACCTGCTAGAGTAAAATATTGGTCTGAGACGATAGGTAGCCCACCAAATCCGTGTTCAAACATAATGCGGGTTGCCTCTCCCAAACTGGTATCCTTGTGTACCGCAATTGGATCCTCTACCATGAATTTTTCAATTGGATCATTTACGCACTCGGCTCCTCTCTTTTTGAGAGCTTTGAGAATATCATTTGCAGTGATTATCCCAATCAGTTGTTCTTCAACGACAACTGGCAGTCTTCTGAATTTTCGGTTAGCCATAACGACTATGGCCTCGCCAAGCTTATCATTTGGACGACAAGTAATTGGTTTCTGTGTTGCAATGGCATAAACGTCCATTTTTTCTCCTCTACATATTTTACAAAATTTTAGAATATAAAGGTAATTCGATTAGGTACTACCACATGTTTTCGTTTGTGACTAATCATTGTTGGAGCGGAACATCTTATTCTTCTTTGGTTTGTTTCATTGCGGAACTACTCTGATAAGGTGATTTGAAATAAACAGGAGTTGCTGCGGCACCTCTCTTTACCTTGACATCGATGGTTAGTGCCTCCGATATTTCCCTATACCGATTTCTCAATGTTACAGGGGTTGTCATTGCGGCTTTGGCCACCATTTGCTGGGTTCTTCTTTCACCTGTCCGTAAACAAGCAAGATAGATAGCAGCAGCGGCAATAGACATTGGGGATTTGCCCATGTCCAACCTTCGGTTCCTTGTCTGATGAAGAATTTTGATTGCCTCTTTTTGGGTAGCAGGAGTAATGTCCAACTTGCTGGCCAGCCGAGATACCATGGATTCTGGATTGGTTGGTTCTGGTTTGATTTTCAGTTCCTGCATATAGACCCTCATGCATCTTGCGATGATCTTCTTGGGAACAGTGCTTACTTCTTCCAAATCTTTGATGACAATAGCAAAATTGTGCTTGCGTGCAGCCAAGTACACAGCAGCCGCAATCATTGAGTTGATTGAACGACCGCGAATCAACTTTGCCTTCAGTGCCTTACGGTAATACATTGAAGCGGTTGAAGAAGTGTCCTGAGACAACTGAAGTGCCGCGGCAAGTCTCTTTAGTTCCCTTAATGCTACACGGAGGTTCCTTATTTCAGATTTTGAAGTTCTGGAGTTCAGCCAGCGCAGGCGTCTCATTCGTTCTCTGATTTTCGGAGAGAGACGAGACCCGTAAGCATCATGGGACTGATTTCCTATTTCAGTGGAAAATCCGAGATCTGGCCTCAAGTTTGAGATTGGACTACCAGTTCGTTCGATTGTTGCTCCAGTTGAGCTTCGGTATGAGATAACCTCGGAACGGGAATCTATGATTTTTTCAATAACCAAACCACAATCGCCGCATACAATATTCCCTTCCCGATACATTTCGATGAGTTTTGTGCTACCACAGTCAGTGCATGTTTCCGTCATGTTTTGCCCTCTCCAACAAAAATTCACCACCAGTGGTGGTACTTTTTTGTCACAAGTTATATTTATATATGTAGGTAGCCCTATATAAACTCATTGATGATAAAAAAATAGGATTGTCAAAAAATGTCAGATGAATTTCACAAGTTGTGAAACAACAGCTGAAACCACATTAATGCAGAAGTTCAACGAAACGCTAGACTTTCATGGCTTTACCATAGGATGAGGAAGAGTTTAGTGCAGTAAGAACTCGTTGAAGTTGGAGTGCGTCAAAAAAATTGGGGCTAGGGGATCTTCCAGAAGCTATTCCGCCAGCAAAATCGTTCAGCAGACGGACAAATGCATCGACCAAAGGATGCTTCCGTTTTGTTGATGCACTTTCATTTTGAGTGGGTAAACTCAACTGTGTTGGCGAATCATGTTCACCTAGCCGTCCAGCCCAAATACGGCCCTTTTCATCTAGTGCAAGAAACCCAGAAGACCCGTAAAATTCCATTCGGGTTCCTTTTCCGAATGGGGAGACAGAACTTATCTGCATAATGCCATGTCCTTTGTCCCCTATTTCGAATATAGCGGCATATGCATCATCAGCAGTGACCTGCTTCATTTTCCCTGTTTGTTTGTTCAACCGTTTCGGAACATAAATCATAGGATGGCCGTATACTCGAGTGATCTTTCCGAACACCTGAAGAATAAAGTCAATGTAATGCACACCAACAGAAAATAGAACCCCACCTCCCTCCGATTTTTCTGACCACCAATTATATCCTTTGGTTCGTGGATTGAGTCGGCTTGAATTGCGAATAATTATGGAAAAGTCTTGGATTTCTCCAATGTAATCCGATTTTAGTAACTCAAGAAAGTAGGCTCGATTGTGCAAATATCTGAATTCAAGATTTACCATGCCTACCAAACCACTATCTTCAATTTCTTTGCAGACCTCTTCTGCTTCCTTCAAAGTAACAGTAAGGGGTTTTTCACACAGAATGTGTTTTCCGTTCCGAATTGATTCAAGAATGATCTCCTTATGGGATTTTGGAGGAGTTGCAATACTAATTACGTCTATTTCGGGATCTGCAACCACTTTTTGCCAGTTAGTAGACCACTTGGGGCAACTGATCCGTTTAGCAATTGTTTTAGTTTTCTGCTCATCCCTTCCTGTGATTACAACAGGCTCAAACTCAGGATGGTTGACAAATCCAGGATAATGAACCAAGGATCCAAAACCTGTGCCCACAATGCCTACATTATACACCATTTGCTAACCTCAGTAGATTTCCGTTCTTATTAAGAATATCACTGGATTAAGTCAAAAAAAACTTAGGTGATAGAAGTAAAAAGGGCTTGCCGGGAAATCCGTCCGATCACCACAATGACACGAAATTCGAACCCGGGTTGCTGGCTGTCCACAGTTGCATGCTGCCGAAGGCCAGCGTGATTCCGCTACACTACAAGCCCTTTGATGGACTTAGCATTCCTTAGAATTTAACGTTTTTTCTATTTGCACATTAAATTGGTTCACTCACAAATAGGTCTCTCATCTTTTTTTTGTGTGGAATGGAATTGTATAGTATGCATTACAAGGAAATGAATATAGAAATCTGTGTTTCTCCAGAAATGGTATGGCAAGCATTGACATCGAGCCATCTGATTTCTCTTTACTTGGAACTTGAAAATGTAGTTTCGGATTGGAAGGAAGGATCATTGATATTTGCAGGAGCAAACCCGAAAAAAATAATGGGACGGATAGAAAAAAAGGACATTAACAGAAAGTTGCAGATTTGGTCGATGGTAGGCTTTAGCGGGAAGGAGCGATTCACTGACCAATCGGCTTTAGTAACTTTTGAAA
>JALUTL010000429.1 GCA_027016475.1 Candidatus Heimdallarchaeota archaeon | reverse complement strand
CCATATTGTCAGTGGAGATGAAATAAAAAAAGGAAAGCCTGATCCTGAACCCTTCCTTTTGGGGCTAAAAAAGGCTGATGCATCCATTGGTACCGCGATTGGTATCGGCGACAGTATCTTTGATGGGTTGGCATGCAGAAATGGTGGACTTCAGTTCATTGGAGTCATTACAGGAAAAACACCACTGGAACGGTTCTCAGAAGGAGGTTTCAAGTGCATAATTTCCGGGTTTGATCAAATTGAAGTGATTTGATCCTCTTCTTCGTCCTCATACTCTTCAAGCAACAAAATTTTATCAAGAATGCATGAAACCAGCGTTTCAAAAATGGTGGCAACTTCGCTCCTATCTCCTTTTGCTGATGTTTCCTTGTAAATTATCGGTTCTCGCCAACGCTTTCTCAATTCCATTAGCAATTGATCTATTTCATTTTGTTTGACTTTTCGATTTTCAAGGTCTTTCTTGTTTCCGACAATCATCAAAGGTATGTGGGAGCAATACTTCTCCAATTCATTAACCCATCCATCAATTAGGTGGAATGATTTTCTGTCTGTCAGGTCAAACACAATGACTGCTCCAAGGGATCCTCTATAATACATTGGGAGAAGGCTTCCATACCCCATCTGAGAACCAATGTCCCAAATGGCGACTTGAAGAAGCTCACCCTTGACCTCCATTTTTTTGTTCTCCAAATTCATCGGCTGAGTTGGTGAGTATTTGCTTGGAAAGGTGTTGTTCAAATATTTTTTCAACAAAGCTGTCTTCCCTGCTCTAGTGTATCCCAACATAATTATTTTGATTATGTATGAAGGTCTCTGCTCTGTCAATTTCCTTTGGCCTCTTCTTGTCCTTACTAACTGTGCGCCGTACTGTGTTATTACCTTTTGGTTCTTTTGATGATGTACAGTGCACCAATCACTGCCGATATCAAAGAAGCCAGTACTATGGACATTCTTGACGCTTCAATTAAGTAATGCTCGGTGAAGCTCAATGTTGCAATGAAGGTGGACATGGTAAAACCGATTCCTCCTATGATCCCAGCAGCTTTCAGATGTCCAAGATTCATCCCTGCCGGCAGCTCACCCCAACCTTTGTTCAAAGCCAGCTTGGATATTGCATAAATTCCAATTGGTTTTCCGACAACAAGACCAAAAAAGATACCCAATGCTACAAAATCCAAAAAAATCTCACCTATAGAAGATTCAATTTTGACTCCTGCATTGGCCAGGACGAAAATGGGAATTACGGCAAAGGTAACTAATGGAGAAAGTTGGTGTTCCAGCCTTTGGAGTGGTGACAATACTTCATCACATGCGACTTTCAAAGTATGAAGTGTATTGGCATATATTTTCATCTCTTTATGAGATACATGTTGATCTTTGGTAAAAACATCCATCCTGTGAATTAAGTCATGGGTCAACTCGCTGAATTGTTCAAAATCGATTTTCTGCCTACCCGGAATGAACGCTGCAATAATTACTCCAGCCAGGGTAGGATGTATGCCCGAGTTCAGCAAAGCATACCATAGCGGCATTCCGGCCATGAAGTAATACTTCAGTTTGGTAACATGAAATCGATTGAGTAAAGCCAATATTCCAACAAAAATGATGGCATAAAACAAAAACAAGAGATTCAGGTCTGTAGTATAGAAAATTGCTATGATTATAACCGCGCCAAGGTCATCAAAAATTGCGTAAGATGCCATAAAGATTCGGAGGCCTGTGGGTACACGATTGCCCAATATGTACAGGACACCAAGTGCGAAAGCTATGTCTGTTGCCATGGGTATTCCCCAACCACGAAATCCCGGAGAACCTGGTGGATTAAACATTATGTAGATTAACGCGGGAACGACCATTCCTCCAAACGCTGCAAATAGGGGAAGCAAAGCCCGTTTACGGTTGCTTAGATTTCCAAACAGCAGTTCACGTTTGATTTCGAGCCCAACAAGCAAGAAAAAGAACATCATCAGCAAGTCATCAATCCAATGCACCAAAGTATTTTCCATTTCAAATTGGTTGAGGGAAAAACCGAGCTTATAATGCCAAAATTCTTCATAATTGGTGGGGAAATCAGTGTTTGCCCATATCAAGGCCATGCCTAAAGCACCAATCAGGATAACTCCACTGGATGCCTCATTTTTAATAAACTTTTGAAAAGGGCGGTCTACTTTCTTTGTTGACTTCGGAACTGTTTCCACAATGTTTACTTGTTGATGATCTATTGTTGAGCTCATATTTTTCAGTCAATAC
>JALUTL010000428.1 GCA_027016475.1 Candidatus Heimdallarchaeota archaeon | reverse complement strand
ATTATAGCCCCTATTTGTTGGTTGTTTCATGCTTCCTTTTTCCGCGACATATATCTAGTATATATGTAAATAGTATAATTATCCATTTCTTTATCGTGATATTAAATAATATTGTGAATTTTCGCGAAGTTTATATAATTAAATCTGAAAGAAGAGTATACCGAAAGAAGGTGTTTTGGTGAAGAAAGGAACAAAAACAAGCTCCTTTGGGGCAACAAAACGAGAAAATCATGATTCAAGTGAATTTTATGGTTCAAGAATGTATCAAGAGATAGAAGAGGCCAGTTCTCATACTCCAACCCTTTCAGACAATCCATTGCCTAAGCATCTTCGTAACATGATAATACAGGCAGATGCGAGAGATATGTCGTTCATTCCTGACAGATCACTCCATCTTCTTGTAACATCTCCGCCTTATAATAGCATGAAGGAATATGACCAAAACTTGTCTCTGACAGAATATTTGAAGCTCATTCGAGATGTGTTTGAGCAGGTTTATCCCAAAATGGCTGAAGGAGGAAGAATCGCTATAAACATCGCCAACCTTGGAAGAAAACCGTACATCCCATTAACAGACTATGTTTCCCAAATTCTGATGGATATCGGTTACATTCAACGAGGGGAGATCATTTGGGACAAAGGTGCCAGTGCCGGATCCAGTACAGCGTGGGGATCATGGATGAGTCCTTCAAATCCAACGTTGAGGGATGTCCATGAATACATTCTTGTATTTTCAAAAGGAACCTTGAAACGGAGAAAAAAGAACAAAATTGCAACAATCAGCAGAGAAGAATTCATGGAGTTTACAAAATCAATTTGGAGTTTCCCAACAGTTTCTGCGAAGAAAATAGGGCATCCTGCTCCGTTTCCTGTCGAATTGCCCTACAGATTGATACAACTCTATTCATTTGAGGGGGATGTGATATTTGATCCATTTATGGGAAGCGGAACAACAGCGATTGCAGCATTAAAAACACGGAGAGCATATCTAGGTTTGGAGGTAAACCAGCACTACATTGATTTGGCCAATGAACGAATTGAAGCATACAAACTCAAACAAAAATTCCCAAAATTACTTTCTGACAGAAACACGGATGACAAGGGTGTTGTCAACGCAGGTTCATGACAGCAAAATATTTCGATTAGTCGATACAACAAGACTTAAAATCATTTGAAACAACAATCTTCAAGGTGAGTAGTTGAACCAAGCTACATATAAGAATGGAAGGGCATTGTTTTTCTCTTTTTTCCAAAGAGATCGATTACGACTTTTATGGTCTCTGATACTTATGGTATTGTCATCCGTCGCAACCCTAATCCCAGCCGTGCTTGTAGGAATCGCAATTGATGAGTTGACTCAAAATGGATTCTCGTCGACATTCATCATTCTTTCGACAGGCGTAATAGGGGCTGGCATTGTATTCTATGTCATAACCTTTCTTGGGCTATATTCATTCATGACAATTGCCTTCAGGTTTGAGAGGGATATCAGGCAGGAATTTTTTGATAAAATTCAATCGCATAGCCTAACATTCCATGACGAAAACAATTCATCCCATCTTCTGTCCATGGGTATGACTGAAATCTCACAAATGAGACAGGGCATTATGCCGGGACTTCGAGGGATATTGCAAAACCTATTTTCCGTCATAATCATGATCATAACAATTTATGCTATTGCAGGAAGAGAGATGGCATTAGCAACACTGGCTGGGTTTATCCTCTATTATTATTTTGCACTTTATCAGGCAAGAAAAATCAATCCTATCAGAATGGAGCTTGCCAATACGGCAGGAGAAATGACAGAGCAGTCTCAAGAAATTTTCAGAGGAATCGAGGTTGTCAGGTCATTTCGGGGAGAATTGAGAGAATTCCTACGTTTCAAAACCATCAGTGAAAAATATTCTAGATTAGGTATTAAGGAAGGTCAGATCGCGGCATTTTATCTTCCAGACCTCATTCTTCTTCTTTTGACGGCAATACTGTTTGGTGTCAGCCTCTTTCAGGTAACTGAAGGCACAATGACTGTAGGAACCATGATCCAAATATTGGGGCTGCTGATTACATTGCAACTTAGCTCGATGATGCTTCCGCAGATGTTTCTGTTCCTGAATGCGGCAATAACCAACGCAAATCGCTTATGGGAGAAAATGCATTGGCAGGATCCACAACCTGACAAAGAGGTTGAAATAATTCCTCAGATAAACTGGGAATCGTACATTGTTTTTGAAAATGTTACGTTCTACTATACTGGATCGGAACGGCCAGCACTCGCAAATATCTCGCTTATAATTCCTAAAAAAAGCAAAATTGCAATAATTGGGGGGCCCGGCAGTGGGAAATCGACATTTTTGAAACTCCTTCTTCAGCTTTATCTGCCGCAAGAGGGGCGTATTTTGATCGATGGGGTTGACTACACAGATATTCCTGCAAGTGAAGTCAGAAAGCATGTAAGCAGAGTTGAGCAGGAAATTTTTCTGTTTTCAGGAACTATCCGTGAAAACATATCATTTGCAAATCCTGATGCAACTGAAGAAGAAATAATTCGTGCGGCCACAGCAGCTCAGGCAATGGAGTTTATTGAAAAGTTGCCTCAAGGACTGGATACTGTCATTGGTGAAAGAGGAGTAGATCTTTCAGGCGGACAGCGACAACGATTGGCCATTGCACGAGCGATTCTCGCCAATCCAGACATACTGTTGCTGGACGATAGTGCTTCTGCATTGGACAGCAAAACGGAAGAACTTCTCAGAAAGGCATTGGACAATCTCAGTGCTGATCGATTGACGATTGTGGTCACTCAGAGGCTACGAACATTGTTGGATGCCGACAAAATAATCATCTTCAAAAAGGGTCGAGTTTTGGATTATGGAAATCATAGAGAGTTGATAGGAAGGTGTGCAGAATACCAACGGATTTTTGAACTGTTGCCTGAAACAGAAAAGGCTTTAGCAAAAGGAGGTATTGTCTGATGTCAAGATCAAGACATGGAGGGTGGTTGGCAGATAAAAAGAGAACCAGAAGCTCGAAAGTGCTATTGAAAATTTTCTGGAGCTATCTGCAACCCTATAAGTTCCATTTGGCATTTGTTGCAGTGTTGACATTGGTCTATACGCTTGCAGTAACCTACCAACCCATTATTGTCCAAAATGCAATCGATAGGCTTTTGGGTGGAAGCACATTCCAGTCACTTCTGTTTTTGCTTGTACTTTACATGGGTCTTTCATTGTTGTCTTGGGTCTTTCAATCCCTTATCACATGGTATATGGCAATCGTCCAAAATGAGCTGGTTCACACACTCAGAATTGATACATTCAATAAATTAGTGGACGCAGACATGTCCTACCATGGAAAGGTTCAATCAGGGAACGTTACATCAAGAGTGGTCAATGATACACAAGAGATCACTGCTGGGCTTGGTGTATTTACAAACAGTTTGACAAACGTTTTGGTTGCATTTGCAACATTATTTGTGCTTTTTGACATTTCATTGTGGTTTGGATTGGTTTCGTTGCTTGCACTTCCAACTTCTGCCATAATTACAAAAGTGATCTCAGGAAGGGGGAGAGCACAGATGCTGAAGGTCAGAAGTTCTTTGGGTAAAGTCAGCGGTGCTCTCGCTGAAAATTTGTCAGGCGTTTCGATTGCGAAATCGTTCAATCAGGAAGAAAGAACAAGCAGACAAATCCGCAAGCTCAATGATGAAACATATGGGTATTTCAAACAGCTAGGAACATTATTTACTATGATTTTTCCATCCATTTCATTGATAGGAATGATAATGATAGCTGGTATCCTTTATATTGGAGGTTATCTCAATCAGCAAGGGCTTGTTTCAGTAGGATCCATCTATTTGGGAACTGTCATGGTTCGGCGTTTTCTAAGCCCAATTATGGCATTAGCAAATAATTTCACAAACCTTCAGGCATCATTGGCGGCTTTGGATCGAATTGTTGATGTCCTTCACATGGAAGCATCCATCAAGGCATTGCAGAGTATGAATAAATTGGTTCTTACCAAAGGAGAAATTGTTTTTGAAGGTGTGTATTTCAAATATCAAGCCAGAGAGGAAATGAACGTGTCATCATTGAAAAGAAGGCCAGACAGCCTCGCCGAAGAGGAACGACTGAAATTCAAGGATCTTAGAAAACAGTTCCTTGAGGAAAAAAGATATTATGTTCTTGAAAATGTGAACATCACATTTCTTGGTGGCAAGAAAACTGCATTGATTGGACACACCGGAGCTGGAAAAACCACAATTACCAAATTGCTGTTAAGGTTCTACGATCCATTAGAGGGCAGAATCTTAATTGATGGTCAAGATTTGAAAGAAGTTTCATTGGATTCGTTATATGAAAACATAAGCTTGGTAACCCAAGAACCATATTTGTTTGCAGGAACCATAATGGACAACATCAAGTATGGGAAGCCTGACGCATCAGATGACGAAGTATACGAAATCTGTCGCCATCTTGGAGCAGATGAATTCATTGAGGCATTGCCGAATGGCTTCCAAACAGTTTTGCAGGAAAGCGGCAAGTCTTTGTCGGCAGGGCAGAGGCAAATGATAACAATTGCCAGAACGATGCTGAAAAACCCAAAAATTCTGGTCTTGGATGAGGCTACAAGCAGATTGGATGCCTACAGCGAAAGTCTGGTTCAATTGGCACAGCAAAAGCTGTTTGAAGGAAGGACAACAATCGTCATTGCACATCGGCTTTCGACAATTAGAGATGTTGATCAGATAGTCGTATTGGATAAAGGGAAGGTTGTTGAAGTTGGCGATCATGAAACACTTATGAAGCTGAAAGGCAAATATTACGAGCTATACAATACATATTATGCGCATCAGGGCCTGGAAAACATTGCCATTGCTAGCTAATGTTTCTTGTTCTTTGAGGTTTCAACCGGCTTCTCTCTCTCAATTAGGACGCCGCAAGAAATGCAGTATCTGTCTTCAGGAGAGGCCAGAGCCCCGCAAAAATCACAGGCAACCAGAACTGCTGAGCCGAAATTCCTTTGCACTTGTTGAGAACGTGGTTTTTGAGTGAAAAAGTAAACAGCTTGGATCAAGAAATAGATCCCAATACCTCCGCCTACTACAACGACCACGATAAAAACAAACATGAAAATCAGAGCTGAAAAGTCATTTCTAGACACTACGCTTGTCTGAACTATGGGTGGTTCAAATGTTGTTTGTGTGGTGCTCGGCAGTTGTTCTAAAGAATCAGAGGAAATAAAGTAAGAATTGACCAGTTGAGGTGAAGATGAAAAAACTGATTGGGGCGATCATTGAAAACCTCGACAAAGCTGAAAGAAAAGTAGACATCAATTTGGTTATTTTCTGGAATCTCTACCTGATTGGACGAAACCCTTTGTCTCCGATAAATTGAAGACTCTCTTCAACAGAAAGCTTCAGAGTTGAAATCCTCACTTGTGTTATGTTGGAATAAAGCTCCACTGTTCCAGAGATTTGTGTTATTTGAGAAGCATCAACTATGTTCGCAAGTTCTACATTCAATAAAAAGCCAAGTGCAGGTGTTCCGTCATTAGTCCGATTGTAGTATGTTTCCAACTCAACTACAATTTCAGATCCGTTGATTGTGTTGTATGACGAAGTGAATCCTTGCACGAAGAAAGACATCAACAACAATGGGATCAGCACAATCCAATATGGTTTCATCACTTACTATGTTTTATGTACAATAATAACTTTTTTCCAACGCGTATAAATGTAAGAAAATTATTTGCTAAGAGGTTCTTTTTGCGTCTTTTCTTACAAAAACCATGTGGGTAAGGTCAAGTGCCTTCTCCAACTCCTCATCGGAAAGTACATTGCTTTCCTTCACAACTTCACGAATAGTTTTGCCCTCCTTGTACGCTTTTTTGGCCAGTTCTGCCGCCTTGTCATACCCAATATAAGGAGTCAATGCGGTTGCAAGCATTAGGGACTGTTCCACCAACGACTGAATACGAGATACGTTTGGAACAATCCCTTCAACTGCATGGATGCGGAATGATTTCATCCCTCTTGTCAGAATATCAATGCTTTCCAATATGTTGGAGATTATCATTGGCTTCATCAAGTTGAGCTCATAGAATCCCCACATTCCTCCCAATGTACTGGCTAAATCATTTCCGATGACCTGTGCACAGACCTGAACCATCATTTCTGATTGAGTGGGATTTACCTTTCCAGGCATGATTGAAGACCCGGGTTCATTTTCAGGAAGGATTATTTCACCTATGCCGCATCTTGGACCAGATGCCAACAACCGGATATCATTCGCGATTTTGAGCAAAGAAGTGGCAAGTGTTTTCAATGCACCGCTCAAGGCAACCAATCCATCTTTCCCGGCAAGAAGAGCAAACTTGTTTCCGTCATCAGTAAATTGAATTCCTGTTCTTTCGGAAATGATTTGAATGGCCCGTTCAGACATATCGGGATGTGCATTCAATCCTGTTCCGACCGCAGTTCCGCCAAGAGCCAAAGGTTTAAGGAGTTCCAGTGCATCAGCTATGGCTTTTTTTGCAATTTTCAGTTGATATGCATATCCACTAAACTCTTGTCCCAAGCTCATAGGGACTGCATCTTGCAGATGGGTTCGTCCAATCTTGATAATATCCATGAATTCCCCAGCTTTTTGCTCAAATGTGGAAATTAGGTTCTCCAATTCAGGCAGAAGCCGATTGTTAAGCTCAACCATTGCAGAGATATGCATGGCAGTTGGGATTACATCATTGCTACTTTGCCCTTTGTTGACATGATCATTCGGATAAACTGGTGTTTTTGATCCAACAACCCCGCCCAATAATTGGATGGCACGGTTTGCAAGAACCTCGTTTGCATTCATATTGGTCTGAGTGCCACTTCCTGTTTGATAAATGTCCAATGGGAACTGATCTAGGTGTTTGTTTTCTTCAAGGATTTCAGTGGCAGCCTTGATGATCGCGTCAGCAATCTGTGGATCCAATTGCCCCAGTTCTTTGTTTGCTATTGCAACTGCCCTTTTTACTTCTATTAACGCTTTAATGAATGGTTCAGGGAAGGTTCTTGAAGATATGTCGAAGTTCATCAGTGATCTTTGCGTTTGAGCACCCCAAAGTTTGTCATTGGGAACCTTTACTTCTCCCATTGAATCTTTTTCGATTCTGTATTCCATGATTCAAATTTCCCAAATAATGTTTAAACTTTTCAGATATGCACAGAATTGTTTTCAAATTGTGCAATATTCCTATCATTTTGAACGAATTTGGGAATTATGCAACAAAACAATTCAAAAAGCGAATCCTTAATTTTTCTTCGCAACTAAGTCAGAAAGCATAGCAATGGCAAATGGAAATCTATGAAT
>JALUTL010000427.1 GCA_027016475.1 Candidatus Heimdallarchaeota archaeon | reverse complement strand
TTCTTTCTTTGAATTTCTTCATAATTGACTTGAGCTTCTACCACTGTTTTACCGTCCTTGGAAATAAAGTCTTCATCCGTAAGTCTCGTCAAAAATGGTGTCAAAAATCCTCCAACGAATAAAATCATAACGAAAAAGGCAGCCAAGAATAAATGACCAACTGAAATTTTGATGTTGATGTTGAAGCCTCCAAAATCAACGCCCAAATCAAATTCAAACGAGAAATCTAATCGGGGCATGTACCGAGATTTTGGAGGGTCTTTTTTGATTTGAGGTAAAGAGAAGCTTCCATTGCCAAATGAAAAGCTATTGTCTGGTGGATTTACATCAGGATTGTTTACTGTAGGCACATTAATGCCACCTTGGTTTGGAGGTGTAATCCCTCCAGTTGGAACAGATGGCAAGGTGCCAATCCCTCCTGTCGGAAAATTGGGGAAACCAAATGAAGGAATTGTGGGGATTGAACCGATCGGATTGCCATTCCCTCCTCCTACATCCACATTCGTAATACCCCAATCTTGGTTTCCGCCAATATCTCCTCCTTCATCCAAATTTGGAAGCAAGTCTGGAGGTATTTGCGGAACACCCGGCAAATTTCCAGTGGGTGTTGGAAAATCACCATATTGCCCTTCTCCAAATTCAGGAGGCGGTGTGAAACCGCCATTTTGATCAGAGAATACACTCGGTTGCGGTTCTACCTCTAAAGGATTTTCGCTTTGGCTGTCACCTTGGAAAATTAGAAACAAACCCAGCAATAACAAAAACAGAACAAGTAAAGCGATGGTTCGGGGATTTTTTGCCCCTCTTCGATAACGAACTACCCTACTCATTGTTTAGTTTCACCCCTACATAGTGCCCCAAAGAACTGACGAAGGACAAAGGAATCAGAAGAAGCAAGAAGAAAAGCAGGATAAATGGAACTACGATAAAAAATCCGAGTTCGATGAAAAAGCGATCTTGTATACCATCAACTCGTGAAAGAATAAAGTAGTAGAACGAAATTGAAAACATGAAGAGAAATGAAAATAAATAAACAAGAGCCTTGAGAGTCAAGACCAATATACCTTCATAATTGGTTCTACCATAAATCAAACCAATAAGAAAACCTGAAATAAACCATGAACCAAGAATATTTGCCAATTGAAACGATGCAAGGTTTTCAAGAAGAATTGTTGAAATAAGCACAAATATGGAAAGAAGAGGGAGAGAAACAAGAGTCCCCTGCTCTACAATTTCAAAAAAGAAGAAGAAAGAATCATTTAGTTCCTGTACAAGGAAGCTGTTTGTTGCAGTAAAAATTACACCAAGAAGAATTATCAGAAAGGGCACCCTTATGGAAGTCGCATCTTCCTCTTTTGGGATATAAAGCGTAAACCGAGATGAAGGATTTGTTTTGGATGGACGAATTGAAAGAATTGAACCTTTGAGTCCATAATTGGTTTCTAATAGAATTGGATGGTCAGATTCTTTTTTCACGCATATCCCTCCTGAAGCCTTATTGATACCTTAGGAGTAAATTCCAGAAGTTTTCGGTATTGTGAATATATCGTATAGACAAAAATCAGGAAAAACACAATGTTTGCCAATAGCCAGCCTCCAAACAAGTTTGCTATAACATAGTAGAGAAAGATTGTTCCAGGTGCAATGACGAACAGCTTAGAAGAGATCAAAAATATTGGAAATAAGTTTCGATCTGAACCTTTGATGAAAACAATTACAGAAGAAAGAAAGGCAAGTATCATAACAAAACCCAAAATCCCATAAGCGATTAGTATGTAAAAAGATCGTATTGTTAAGGATTGCCCAAAGCCTCTTGAATCCAATGTACCCAAAAAGGAGAGAATTATTATTATACCTGCAATAAGAACCACAGAGGCAATGAGACTGAATCCAGTAAACATAACTAAACCAATGGTAGATTTTTGGAAACCAGCATGACCTTTTTGTCTCCAAGGCCTTTTTGGGCATAGGAGTCAAACCTACTTTACACTTCACACAATTGGTCCATAGTGGGTTCAATGTCTGTCCACAATTTGGACAGGCTAAAATCACGGTATATCGACAATTTGAACATTGCCTAGTTGGAGAATCCCAAATTTTCCCACATGAGGGACACTGTGGAACACGAACTTGTCTAACATTCGGCAACTTAAACGGAATTTTCACATTTGTCTCCACATCACAGTTTATGCAAAGAGGCTTTGGATGTTCTATTTTTATTGAATGGCACTTGTCACAAATTTCCCCATCCAACTTTCGGTTCATAAGATAAACTGAAAGGCCTATATTGAAGCCTACGGTAATCCATAACAGACCTAGATTACCGCTTATCAATGGGATCAGAAATATCGCAACAAGAAATGTTAACAAACCAATAAGCATCCTTCTCATCACAAACATCAAAATATCCCGGGATGGAAGGCTCAGGCGTCCGTCACGGATAAAGTAAAACGAAATGATTGTAATAAATATGTACAATGACAACAGCAACATTAAGAAGTAGAAAACCAATGCAAGAAAATAAGAAAATTCTCGAAAGTATATCTCTACGTTTGTCACAAGGTTTTGTTCCAGACTAAAAGTGGCAAATTTGAGAACTTCAATAAAACTTATCGTAGCAAATGAAGTGAAGGCGTACATTATAACCCCCAAAGCAATTAATTGATCAGAACTGCTCACCAATCGGTAGATTACATGGGTAGTAGGTTCTTCATTTTGAATTTTGTAGAAGGAAGGAATCAACAGAATGAGTGAAAGTGTTAGAGCTAAGAAGAAGGCAATAGAAAGCCAAATGACGTTTCCTGAAATACTTTGAAACGGGAAGGGATTTATCACTAGCAAAGGGAAATAGAAAAGGGTAGAGACTGAAAGGACAATTCCTCCAGCCATAAACATAGTTTTGAATTTTGAAACCAATTGTTTCATGAATTGGACTTCTGATGTATGGTTGGTTATCCATGCTCTTTCGGTAACAAAAACGGGAAACACAAAGCTGATTGCCAATAAAACATTTGCAGGAAGAACAATATCAAAAAGGCTCAACACACCCAATAGCAAAGCAAAACAGAAAATAAGGAAGCTGGCGTTGTATTCGGAAATCACCTCCAACGACTGTCTAAACGATGTTGTTTGTATTGGCACTTGGGGGGAGGTTTCCTTAAGCATTAAATGCGAATGCCTTTTGGACATTTAAATTGTTATCCAACATGCAATGGAGTAGAGCAAAAATAATTGCACCGTGTTATTAAATCCTGCAAAAGTGTATCTGAAAATAGCAACATTTAATTCATTGATTTACAAGAGCTAGGCATGGCTGAAAGAATCAAGGAACGGGCTACCAAATTGGATGTGATTTTCCAAAAGCTTCTGCAAGAAGCAATTCGAGATGGCAGACTTTCGGAAGATGAGGATCGCATTCTTTCTAGTGCAAAGAAAGCCATGGTAAACTACAAGTCATTTGTTGATGAAGCGTTAAAAGACGGGGTTGTAACTATCAAGGAGCATTCTCGATTACTTGAACTGCAAAATGAATTGCTTAGGACTGTGGAAAATGAGGCAGCATTGGATAATGTAATATCTGAGGATGAAAAATTGCTTATAGAGACGTTAAAAAAGATGCTAAAGGATTTTTAACCGATTGCAGGGAAGAATGCCATAGGAAAAGCCAAAGCAAATGGCAACACAAATACCAAGGTATAAAGCAACCATGGTTTTGGCTCATATTTGACATGCATATAGAAAGCAATGACCACATTCGCCTTGGCAAATGCAATGGCAATCAAAATCCAAAGCAATATTCTTTCTGGAATTGATGTATAGGTTATGGAGACCTCAATGATCGTAAGAACGCCCAACACCAAAAGAACCAGTTCATAGGGTTTTTTCTTATGTTCTTTATGTTCTTCCATTTTCAAACCTCCTAAATCAAATACACTAAGGTGAACAGCATGATCCATACGACATCGATGAAGTGCCAATATAGACCCGCAATCTCGATATCAGTTGGATCTCTCATAGCACCGATATGGATTTTGTATGCCATAAATGAAAGGAGGACAATTCCACCGAACACGTGTGCTCCGTGAAAACCGGTCTGAAGGAAGAAAGTAGCACCAAACAGGCCACTTGCCATTGTAAACCCTTCATTGATTAATTCAGCATATTCGTACACCTGGATGCCAAGAAAAATGCTTCCAATGGCGATTGTTGCAAGCAACCAATTTCTGGCTCCCCGAGAACCAAGAAAGTCTTTGTTTTCTGCCGCCTCATGAGCTTTCACCATTGTATAGCTACTGCAAATCAGCACAAATGTATTTACAGTAGTCAAAGGAATGTCCAATATGTCTTTTGGACCATGACCGTAGCCGTCAGTCCATCCAACAGGATATAATCCAAAAAGTTCCGAATTATAGGGAAGGCCACAAAACTCTGCAATTTCTTTAAACCCAAGGCTTTCATCTACTGCCAAGCGAAGTGCAAATGAAAATCCAATCAAAAGTGTAAAGAAAATTACTTCGGAAATCAGAAAACCCCAAATCCAGAGTTTTTTGCCCATGAAACCGAACAATGGGTCTTGTTTGAATTCTATCGTTTCCATTTCAACATCTTCAATTTCAGGATGGGCCTTGCGTTTACGTATTTCATAAATGGAGAAACCAACTATGGCTGCAAAAAACAGTCCCAACAACAAAAAGGAAAAGCCAAAATTCTTTTGGGAGAATACAAGCAGTCCAAATCCCAAAAATGCAAATGAAAGCCCTATTACAGGTGCAGAAAGACTTACATGCTCAGCATGTTCCCCATTATGATGGTCGGTTGTGTGTAGTTTTTCTTCTGTCATTAGTGAGCTTCCTCCATTATTGCTGCATCTTCATCTGTCGCCCACATTCGCGGAATGGCTATGTTATACGCTTCATCAGGTGAAACAACAGGTCCCTTGAATGCACTGTAGACGATATTGTATGCAAACAAGGTGAATGCGAAAGCCTGTAAATATGCACCGATGGTGGTTATCCTGTTCCATAAAATCAATTGATCATGATTCGGAAGAAATTCTGGATAGTCTACATAGCGGCGTGGCATACCAAGTGCACCCAATACATTCATCCCACCAAATGTGAGAATATATCCAACCACCCAGAAACCAAGGTGCAGATAAGCAATGGTTCGATTGTACATTCTTCCAAATATGTCAGGATAAAGGAAGTAAATAGCTCCAGACAATGCAGATATAGCACCACCAATTATGATGAAATGGAAGTGTCCGACTACAAAATAGGTATCGTGGAAAACCAAATCCAATGGAATAGTATTGACCATCACGCCGGTCACACCACCCAACACAAAGCCAAGAACAAAGCTCAGACCAAATAGCAATGGAATGTCAATCACGATTTTTCCTTTGTACATGGTCAATAGCCAATTGAAAGTTTTGACACCTGATGGAATGGCGATCAGAAATGTTGTGAAGGTAAAGAACCATCCCGGAGGAGAGTTAGGTGAAGCAGTAAAGTTGTGATGCCCCCAAACAATGAAGCCCAACAACGTAATTGCCGCCATTGAAAGGATCATGGTTGTTTTGCCAAATATTTCAGTCTGTGAAAACCGAGAAATAAGCATTGAAGTAAGTCCCATGGCAGGCAATATCATGATATATACAGCAGGATGGCTATAACTCCAGAACACGTGTTGCCAAAACAGGGGATTGCTTCCGAAGCCTGTGTCAAAGAACGGAGCTCCAAATGTTCTGCTGAAGAACAGCATGACCAAAGCAATGGTAATAACAGGGGTTGCGGCAAATTGAATTAATGATGTAAAGACAATTGCCCATGTAAACAAATCCAATTTCTTCCATGTAAGGCCAGGCCGCCGAAGATGGATGATTGTAAGAAGGAAGTTCAATGCGCCAATAACAGATGACACTCCTGCAATGATTAACCCAATAATCCATCTATCAATTGCCGGATTTGCAATTTCGGAATTGGGAGGATACGCGGTCCATCCAATGGGAGGCATGCTTGTCCAAACAAAGATGGCTGCCGGTACCAGCATCCAAAAGGCAATATTGTTCCAACGAGGCCAATAGAGGTCTTTTGCACCGATCATTTTTGGAACTAAATAATTTCCAAATCCGGCACCCATAGCCATTATGACAAAAAATATCATGACAGTTCCATGGACAGTAAACAGTCCGCCCCATTCTGCTGGAGTCGCCACTCCATCCAATCCAGGATTGAAAAGTTCGGTTCGCATTACCAATGCCAAGTAACCTGCAAATACAAGGTTGATTGAGGCGAACATCATATAGAGTAAACCAATCTGTTTATGGTCAATAGTTCCAAAAAATGTCTTCAAATCAAGGAACCAATAGTTTCGTTTCAGTGTAGCCACAATTTCACCCCTCTAATACCATAATCAGTGCAGGCATGTTGTAATGTCCAGCCCCACAGAATTCAGCACAAGTCACGGAATAGTTTCCGACAGGAAGATCATCCAAAAAGACATAGTTAAAGTGACCTGGAACTGCATCAACTTTGAAACCAAGCTCCGGCACAAAAAAGCTGTGAATAACGTCTCCTTCTAAAGCAGTGACTTTTAGAATGTAGCTTTGGTTGTTGTAAAGAACTAATGGGTTCAATTGTCCTGAGGACGTGTTGTATGAATTGAACGAAGAGTTTGCAACACCCTCAAATTCAAAATTCCATGAAAATCTTTGGGCAGTCACTATAATTGTAACATCGCCAGTCCTGTTGTTTGCGCTTGCAAAGTCCTCTGTCGGACCCATGCTTATTGCAAACAAGTAGATTACAATCAGTGTTGCAACCAAGGTCCATGCAATTTCCAATTTCAAATTGTGGAGTCCTTTGACTTCCTTCGGGGAGATTTTTTGATTGGCGGTGTATTTCCTGAGCAACAAAATTCCAAGAATAATTACACCAAGAAGAATAATTACGGAAAGCACCAATTGTATCATGAATATTTGGTCAAATGTTTCCCGATACCTGTTACTCTCTGCTGAAACAGATGGTACGCCAACCAGAGAAATGAATCCCGAAAATATGGAGCAAATCCTCTTTGTATGTTTCATATACTCTGCACCTAAATGAAAACAAATGATTCACCTTATAAAAATTCTGACAACAGTTCAAGAAATAAGCCATATTTTCTTGATTTTAATCATTTCCAAAACTTATCCCAACATGGATTGTGGTGTGCTCTTTGTTTGGTTTACACCAGATACGGACATCTCCCTAATGAGGATGGAGGGAGATTGATGACCAAATTCTATTTTCAGGTTCTTGGAAATGGATTCCAAGTCTTTGAGGAATGACATTACCTCAGAAGAAATCATGGAGTTCTTTAAAGGAAAGGCAATTTCGCCATCCTTGACAAAAAATCCCCTGTTTATTTTGGACGAGATGTTTGGTGATCCGCCCTGAGGCCCAACAGATGATTCCATAAAAATTCCTTCCTTCATGTCCTCCAACATTTCTTCCAAGCTTCCACCTGTTCCCGATGAGATTTGTAGCTGGTGTATCATTGGCATCGGTTTGGAAGAATTCAGAAATCTCCTTGCATGCCCTGTAAGTTCAATTCCGAGTTTGTTTGCGGTGTAGGAATCCGTGGCATAGCTACGCAACACGCCTTTGGTCACAAAATCAATACGACGTGTGGGAACACCTTCATCATCGATAACAGTTGATTGGCTACCTCCTACTGTCAATGGATCATCCCAAACGTTCAGTTCAGGCACAGCAATCTCCTGACCCAATTTGTCTGCAAAATAGCTTGTGCCAAGCATTACACTTTGTCCATTCACACCACTTGCAATAATGCTGGCCATAGTCTGATAGGTGGCACGTTCATCAAAAATCACAGGATACTTTCCGGTTGGTGCCTGTTGTGCATCTAAGGTTTTGATTGCCCTTTCAGTTGCAATTTGTCCGATTTCTGCAAGATTCAGATTTTTAGGCAAAACACGAGTTACAAAAAATTCACTGCCAGTGCCTACATTGGTCGGAGCTTTTGGAATTGAATTGAAGGAAAATGCAACCAATCCAGTACCTTCATCTTGTGAATTAACGCCCAACGAGTTCGAAATCAGTCGTTGGGAGAAGTTGGATCTGACCTGTCCATTGGCTATCACCCGTTCCCCTTCGATTTGACTTCCTTCAATGATGTGTTCTGCAAGGTCAATCATAAGCTCTGGATCCATAGAGGTGATGGCTTCATCAAAAAGTGACAAACCAGCGCTAGAATAGTCGTGAGGAATGAACCCTTCATCAGCAGGGGAAACAAGTTTGACATAATCCTCATCAGCAGGAGAGAGTTTTGCTAAATCAACTGCCTTTTTTATTGTCTCCTCTACTGTTGTCGGTGAGATGAGAGTTGTATAAGCCATTCCAAGTTGCTTTCCAATATATATACGTACTGTCAGCCCAGAGGTAGTCTGAGACTGACTTCCTGTAATGGAATTGTTCTTTATTTCGACGGAACGAGCAAAACCGTTCTGGAAGAAAAGTTCTGCTTCAGATGCACCAAGCTTCTCCGCCAACCTAATTCCATGCTCTGCCATTTCAAGAAAGGTTTCCAATCCGGCAGACTGTTCATCCGCAATAGCCATTAATGACGAAGCAAAATATACATATAATAGGCATTCGATGAAGGAAATTTTTGAAGAGGCAATGTTCGAAAAAAATTAGTTTATGAATGGAAGCCTTATATTTGAGGTTTTATCAGAATAGTTGTGAAAAAAACCATAGCGGTTATTGTTCTATTGATTCTTTCATTTGTTCCACTGAATGCAAACAGTAGTTCTCTGCGATATCAGATAGCTTATCGTTTGGAAACTACAAGCCTAAAATTAATACCAAATGTGGATTATGGCGTAGAAGAAGGACAAATCGTCAGCGACGTTTTCCAGTATTCATTGTATGCAGAAAACAGGACTAAGCTTACAACACCCTCAGAATTCTACTATGCATCGGATTCAAAGCAAGGAACATTCAAGGCCAGTGAAGCAATCAATTCCTCATTTGTGTTCACTGTTGCGCTGCTTACTGATTATACGATATTCCACAACATTACCATTTCCTCAACCCTTGTAAATGATGGAAACATAATCTATCCCGGATTCAATCTGACGTTGCCGACTGAAATCAACAAGGAAGGAATTTGCATCGGGGAAAAAAATGAGTTCCATTATACATGCACAAGAACGTTTCAGTTTGAATTTTGGGAAATTAGTTTCTCAATCTTGGCTTACATCACAGATTTTCAAGGTGGAAGTAGCACAGGAAATAGCCAATTCCCTCCGTGGCTTGCCTTTATTTTACTGATATTGCTGTTCATAATTGCTATTGTTATATTCGAGATATTCTTCCCTCGAAGCGGAAAAGAGTATGTACCACCCATTAAATATTTGAGATGACGGTATAGTCTAAATAATTTAATGGATTGATCTGCCTTCTATGTCATAATGATTGTTTTTTATTCCGAAGTTTCCTTAAGGACAACGCCATTAGAACAAAAAACCAAGCCCAAGCAAAAGTAACGGAGTTGTTGTTTGAAACAGAAGTTGTAAGTTCATAAACTTCACGGGGTCCTAATGTTATATATGTTTGTGCAGATATGTTCATGAAGCTGCTCCCTGTGTAAAATACAACATATTTCAAAAGGTACGGATTGTCATCTCTTGTTTGATTATGTGTCAAATTAACTGTGTCAAATACAAATCCAAAAGTTAATGGAAATACATCCCTAGATGAAATTTCTTCAGATGGACGAGGAACTATATCTATATAGCTGTCATTGTCCATGTAATAACTTGCATTCGGGTTGATTGTCATAGTTTCATCGGCAAAATAAACAAAAACAAAGTCCCCTCTTTGGAATTCGGCTGATCGGTTGACAAGATTGAATTCAACTCCAAAAATTAATCGTTCCTCCACAACATAATTGGTCCAATTCTTGCCCAATGTTGTTGTGGCACTTTTGTTTAAATCTACGACCAATTCAATGTAACCAGACCCATTGAAAGCAAGAAATTCCTCCTCCACATAGGAAAAAATGGCTGTTAGTTTTTGTTGATCTGAGGAGTTTGAAGGATTTGTTGGTGAATGGATTTGAGTGTATTCTGTTACATGATCCGCAATAGAAAGTTGGCCTGGAAAATTGATAAGCATGAGGAAGAGTAGAAGAATGATGGACGGCTTCATTTGATCACCCCACAATATGTGCATGGAGGCGGGACGTAAGATGGTGCATCATTATACCCTCTTTGGTAAGCCTCATTATATAGCTCCACAAGGTCAACATATCCATACCCCAAGCATTGATCCAAAATGCCATTTTGGGAAGAGGCCCACTTAAGTAGGTCATAGAGCTTGTTTACACTAGGATCCCTGTATTGTCCGCTCTTGCTGTGATATCCCATATTGTATGCAGATATTGCAATCAATGCAGCAGCGCTCAAGTATGGCGTACTGATGCTGGTGCCAGTCGCGTACACCCAATTATCGTCACGTGGGACATCCAATGCAACGGGAACACCATTGCCAGGCATTACGAAGTCCGTTTTGAACGGATCGGTCTCTGAACTTCCGCCATACGAAGAGCAGTACACAGCTTCATGACTGCATCCCAGCTCTAATGCTTGATCAGACCACCCACTGAATTGTCCTTTAACAGATTGGTAGTCATCATCCCAATACGAATATGTAAATGAAAACCATCCTATTCTTTTTGTTGTTTTTCTCCAACCGCCTCGATCCTCATGATCAATAGAGCCCACTCCAAAAATGTCTGGATGGGAGGTAAGGTAGGAATTTTTATTTGTCCCATCGTTTCCCATGGCTGCCGCAATAAATACTCCAGAAGATCTAAGCTTACTTATCCAATCATTGAACCAGAAATTTTGACGCATATCATCTTCTATTTTTCCTTCCTTATTCCCAAGAGATATGCTAATAACATCTATGTCATATTTGGCTTGGTTGTCATAAATCCATTCCCATGCATCTTCTTTCCATAAATGAAAGCCTTCATCCCGGTCTAGGTTTGCTGGGGCTTCATCAATATCGATGTTGACAAAAATGACCTTTGCCCCTCTCGCAATTGTCATTAGGGCACTCGTACTTGAAATCCATGGTTTTGTCCGCGTTTGTACTTCAGATCAGCATCTGTAACTGAATTAGGGTCAGTATACAATGTAGCGGAACCAGAAGCATCAGGGGCAAGTACTCCAAGAATATCCAAATCCCCTGACAAATATCGAGTTTCGAGATTTTTCCATTGTGCCACTGAAAGTCCACTGTCCATTACCACAATTGTTCCATAATAGTCTGGTAGGGTTAAGCTCCTGGTAGCCATTTGTCACAGTTGATAAATCGCAATGCAGAGTCTGAACAGAACGCGATTTTAACGGTGTCAATAACCTTTGCACCTGGACTACCTGTTGGTTCGACAATCCGGTTAAAATCATGTCTTTTGTCATCTTTCATTCCCGTCACCAGAATTGTCCCCTGCCTCAACAAAAGATGATTGCTTATGGCAAATGACGGAAGTGACAGCATCATAATCACAACAATTCCAAAAAGCTTTTGAGAAAGCATATGACGTGTGGAAAAAAAATTCTTAAACCTTGCAATATTTTCTCATTTTTCTGTAAGTGTGTACCAATATTTCAAGAGAATGTACAAGAATAGCTGAAAATTATGCGTAAACGATCACTATTTTTGATTCAATGATGCATGTCACCAGACATGAGCAATTCCCATAATAATTGATGCCAATTCATTCATCGAAATTGGTTCTTCCACTTCAAGTGGATCAACAGGATTTTCAGCCAAAGTTCCAATCAAGTCGTAAAGGTTGTGTGTGAGAGGAAACTCTCTTTGAAGGAGTTTCATCAGCAAAAATTCACGGATATGGAAGTAGTCCAATCTGTCTGTGGAAAGCAATTGGAAGTACACAATGTCGAATTCAGAAATTAGTCTCTTCCCGATTGGTGAAACGTAGAAGTCAGAATGAGACCATATTCCAGTTTCAACAAGCATGTCCACAAGTTCCTCAATTACTGAAACAACCTCAGGGGTATTGACACTTAAAATCTCAGTCTGCATATTGCGGAGTTTGAGATTGAAATCTACGGCAAGGTCAAAAGGAAGCAGCAACTTTCCTAGGTCATGCGGTTTGTCAATGAGGCATTGGGCCAGTACTCCAATACTTTCAACCAAGTGTTCTGCCAATTCTCTTCTAAGACTGGTTGAGAAGTAGCCTCCATTGTAAGGTTCAATATCGTTTGCAAATTGAACAAGGAATCTGCATAGACGATTCAGAAAGCTGAATGCATGGCTTCGTTTCTTGAATATTAGAGAGTTTGCCAAAGAAAAGAAGAAAAGGATTGTATCTGTTGATTCGGTGGTTTTGCTGAGCTCATGGAGAACAGGAACAATTTCAGATGCAGAAGCATGAACAACCATATCCGCTTTGTGGGATAATTTTGAGATCAACTCCGCAGGTGTTGAAGCCCTCATTGTCATAAGGAATGAACCATAGACTCCAAATCGATCAAATGCCTCAAATGTATCAAATAAAGGCTCTTCACTTAACGCTTCAACGATTTCGGTTAAAACCATAATGACATCGAAGAAGGCCTGAATTCCTACTGACAAATCCAGGTTCAGCAGAAACCTCAGGATAAAATTGCATTCTGCATCTGATTTTGAAAGGAGGAGATGTGTAGTTGCATAATGGATTATACTCAAACTTTTGGTCTCGTGTTCTTCTTTGGCAAATTCAAGGAAGATACAGTATTTTTCGGACATGTCATTGTAATCAAGCAATTCAAAGACGCTGGGATATTTTGATTGAAGCCTATAGTCAAATGGTCGATAGATCAAACCGAAATCATATTCCAAAAATCCGAGTGATTGTAATATGTGTGACATGGGGCGTGCGCAATTGTCAAAATTAGGTGGGGATTTGTATCCAACGATTTGCGAATGTTTCTTAAATGAACTGCTTTGATAGTTGCCTTCGAGCAAGTCTGGTTTCACAATTTAAGCTCCGATGCCGTCGTATAAGAGGGTAACGGGGAGAGGGGGGCGAATGTATTCTCGCAGCACTTTAGCTCGATTCGGTAAATGAGGGAATTCAAGGATACAAACATGAATCTCAATATACATATCAATCAAAAGGAAACCGAAAGTATTCTTGTATCCATTGAATTTTCATGCGCTGCTCTTCCGACGTCTGTAAATTGGGTGACCCATAAGAAACAGCAGCCAAGCCAACCCTAGACCAACAGAATTATTGTCTGAAACACCCACTTCATATATTACTCGTCCGGCAAAATGTAGATTCGTTACTAGTGAAATGTTCATGAACTCATTCCCGGTATAGAACACCGCAAATTTTGCAATATATGGATTATCACTCGTATTGTTGGATTCTAGTAGATCAAAAATATCCACTTCAAATCCAAAGATGACAGGAAATACTTCTTTGGGATGTTCTTCATCCAATATCGGCCGAGGAACGACATTGATGAAGCTGTCGTTGTCCATGTAATAGCTTGCGTTGGGAGTGATTTCGAGGCTTTCATTGAGCAAAAGCACAAATACAAAATCCCCTCTTTCAAACTGGACAGACTGGTTGACTAGGTTGAATTCAAAGCCACATAGAAACCGATACTCTATTCCATAATCAGTCCAGTTATGACCCAATTTTTCAATGGCACTCTGATTGAAATCGATTACCTGCTCATGATAACCAGATCCATTGAATGCCAAAAACCACTGATCCAGAGTGTTTTCATAATCTACATGACGTTCATCAGGAACAATCCCGCTGTTACTAGCTACATCTGTTGGAGTATTAGCCAATATGCTATGAAATGGTAGGCCAAGAACTAGAAGGAGAATGACAATTGATAGTTTCATGGTAGCACCTCACAAATGCGACATGGGTTAGTTGGTGGAGGGGAAGGTTGTGTTACTGGAACGGGTGTATCAGCATATCCCTTTTGGTATGCATCATGATACAGCTCCAGAAGGTCTACATATCCATATCCCAAATATTGATCCCAGATACCATTTTGGGAAGAGGCCCCCATAAGCAGTTCATAGAGTTTGTCTACATTTGGATCCCTGTGTTGTCCGCTCTTGCTGTGGTATCCCATATTGTATGCAGATATTGTGATCAGTACAGCAGTGCTCAAATAAGGTGTACTGATGCTGGTGCCCGTTGTATAATACCAATTTTTGTCACGTGGAACTTTTATTGCAACAGGTACCCCATTGCCAGGCATCACGAAGTCCGTTTTGAACGGATTGGTCTTTGAATTTCCGCCAAACGAAGAGCAGTACACAGCTTCATGATTGCATCCCAACGTTCGCGCATGCTCTGACCACCCACTGAATTGTCCTTCAACAGATAGGTAGTCGTCATCCCAGTACCAATATGTAAATGAAAAACCCCCATATTCTTTTTGTTGTTTTTCTCCAATCGCCTCGATTCTCATGATCAATAGAGCCTACCCCAAAAATGTCTGGATGGGAGGTAAGATATGTTGATTCTGTGTTCTTGCCGTCATTTCCCATAGCTGCGGCAATAAATATTCCAGCGGACCGTAGTTTTTTTATCCAAGGATCATTCCAATCCTGTGCTTCATCATCTTGGATACTACCACCCAAATGAGCAAGTGAGATGCTGATTACATTAATATCATTTTTTGCTCGATTATAGTAAATCCATTTCCATGCATCTTCTTTCCAAAGATGAAAGCCTTCATCCTTATCCTGACCAACCGGTAACTCATCAAGATCGATGTTGACAAAAATGACTTTTGCCCCTCTTGCGATTAACCCTAAGGCACTCAGTACTTGAAATCCATGGTTTTGTCCGCTTTTGTACTTTAGGTCGGCATCAGTGTAGCGATTTTGATCGTCATACAGTTTTGCACCTCCTGCCGAATTAGGTGAAAGCACTCCGATAATGTCCACTTGGCCATACCCTTGACTCTCCAGATCTTTCCATTGCGCCACGGACAACCCACTGTCCATGACGACAATTGTCCCAAAATATTCTCCATCAGATGGTATGTAAGAAAGCCAATCATCACAGTTGATATATGCCATAGCAGAATCTGTGCAAGTTGACAATCCAGTGTTCATGTAATCAACGATTTGTCTTCCAGGTGTTCCTGCTGGTTAACAAGGCCATCATTCTTTGGTGCATCCGCCACTGGTGTAGCCCAATACATGTATAGCAGTTGATTGCCAACAACAGATGACGGAAGCGACAGCATCATAATCACAACAATTCCTAGAAGCTTTTGTGAAAGCATAAGATGTACGGAAAAAAATATTTAAATTTTGCGATTATTTCTCATTTTTCGAGAACTGTGTGCGAATGTTACTAAAGAATGTTCAGAAATAGCTGAAAATAATTCATGAACGACCATTATTTTTGATTATATAATGCATGCCACCGAACATCAGCAATTTGTGTTATGATTGATTCAATCATAGACCCAATGTTATGGATCAACGGAAATTGAAGCAGTCCAATTTATCCATTGAGAACAACTAGAAGTAAATAATGTTGAAGTCAGAAATTGGTCTCTTTCCAATTGGTGAGACGTGGAAAGCTGAAAGAGGTCAGATGCCAGTTTCAAAGACCTTGTCCACAAGTCCCTCAGTGACCGAAACAACCTTTGGGAGATTGCGTAAGATCTCAACCTGTGCATTGTGAAGTTTCAAATTGAATTTTTGTTAAATGCCGACTAATGCTAGAAGATTCCTTGACTTCTCATTTAAATATATTCTTGACCATGACAACACGTTGAATGTCATTCGTCCCCTCATACAGAAGGGTAGCTTGGATATCACGATGGTAACGTTCGACAGGCAGTTCCTTTGAGAAGCCCATACCACCATGAGTTTTGATCGCGTTTTGGGTCACTTCACATGCCACTTCGGTTGCAAAGGCCTTTGCCATGCTACTTTCCATTGTATGTTTCATACCCTTGTCCCTCATCCACGCCGCTTTACGGGTCAGGAGCCTTGCCGCTTCAAGCTTCATTTTCATGTCGGCAATGCGGAATGAAACGCCTTGGAAATTGTAGATCGGCTGTCCGAATTGGTTTCGCTCCTTGGCGAAGTTGACTGAGGCCTGATATGCCGCTTCACCAATGCCCAATGCTTGGGAGGCTATCCCAATCCTTCCAGTGTCCAAAGACGCCAAAGCTATTGAAAAGCCCTTTCCTTGTTCCCCCAACCTGTTTTCAATCGGTATGCGGACATTGTCAAAAAAAACTGCACATGTGTGGCTACCATTCAGGCCCATTTTCTTTTCTGGCGCACCGATTTCCAATCCTTCTGAACCACTTTCCACGACAAAAGCACTGATTCCCTTATGTCCGAGAGATGGGTTTTCGTTTGCCATCACAAGGAATACTCCTGCATGGGCGGCATTGGTTATCCAAAGCTTTTGGCCATTCAAGACGATTTCATCACCATCCACCGTAGCAGATGTCTTCAGGCTGCCTGCATCACTCCCTGCGGTGGGCTCTGTCAAGCAAAAGGCACCGATGATTTCGCCGGAAGCTATTTTGGTCACCCATTTCTCCTTCTGCTCTTCTGTTCCATTTCGCTGGATGGCCAAACCTACCATTGTAGTAACAGAGGTGATCACACTTGTTGATGCACATGCTTTTGCTATTTCTTCAAGAGTGACTGAGTATGAAATTGTTGATGCGCCTGCGCCGCCATACGCAGGATCCAAGATTGTGCCCAACAACCCCAGCTCTGCAAGCTCCTTTATGTTTTGTTCAGGAAAAATGGACTTTTTGTCGATCTCATCTGCCCGAGGGGCAAATTTGTTCATTGCCAAGTCTCTTACGGTTTCTTGAATTAGTTTGTCGTCCTCACTAAGATTGAAGTCCATACACTTACTTTTTCAAGCAATAAATAACCTATTTTGAACTGCTGCGGAATGGTGAGCTGAATCGAAGGAGGTTTTTCAAAACCTGCATTCAATAGCCCAGCTCTAACATTACTTGCGTAAAGCCTTCTTTAAAAGTAGGATATATTGGTTCCCATCCTAAAACCGATTTTGTCTTCAAATTTGACACCTGTACGGAAGATGTCATGAAATTCACACCATAAGCCCCCAAAAAAAGTTTTGCAAGAACCAATGGAACTTTCCGAGGACGTTTTGCGCCGATCATTTTGGCAAGCTCCTCAAGAAGGTCTTTGAATTGTATTGGCTTGTCATCTACAATGTTGATCGTTTCACCTTCCAGTTTGGTATGATTTTCAACAGCTTGCAATAAAGCAGTTGCTGCATCCTCTACATGAATTAATTGAGACCAATAATGGAATCAAGTAGGTACCAATGATTCCAGTACCTCCAGCTACAAATATTTTCAAACAATCACCTAATTGCCAACTTTTCATTGGTTGATGACAAAATAAATATTCTGTTTTCAGAATAATATTTTGATTTCAAAATAATATTTCATTTTTAGAATACTTAATTAGGTCAACTAATATAGAACCATGTTGAAAGACGGCCAAGAATTAAGAAAAAGTTTGATTGGGTTCAGTCTGCTGGATCTGGTGACATTGCAGCATCTTTATACTAATCTTTCACCCATCCTTCGTTACCGATTGATGAAGGAGGTATTCAATGCGTTGCAATTGGAAAGTATTCCTCCATCTAAGTTTTACAGAGCATTGGAAAGGTTGCATCGACATAAACTGGTAGATTACAAGGTCATCAATGGCCAGCAACAGTATTTTATCACACAAAAAGGCGTTGTCGCAGTAACAAACGCCAGATCAGTAATCGGCAACATAGGCGTCAATGTCATCAATTATTTTCAACCATTTATGCAGTCCATTGTTGAGTTTGTAACCGATTCTCGTCAAGTGGATCGGTGTCTATTCATAGATTTTCCACAACTGTATGACCGAGCGCTTCTTGACACAATTATAGAACACGTAAAAGAATTGGAATTACTGGTTGCATCTGATGAAGACATTCCCAAATTATCAATTGAACGTCTTTCAATAGTTTTGGAGAAAGACCGAAAGATTCAAGCTGCAGATGCTTCGTATGATGCGATAATTTTGTTTTATCCGAGCCATGGGGCTTATCTCATGGAAACCGAGGTTCTTCGAACTTTGAAAAAAGGAGGCAGACTGATTATTGTTGATGCAGAGTTGCCAAATACAAACCATTTCATAGTTGATATCCTCTTGACATATTTTTGGCCATTGCGATTGGATCAAAGAAAAAGCCTAGCAGAGTTGATCAGCCAATATCGGAATGCCATCTCATGGACACATTCCGATTCCATAAAAGTGAAAGGTCTCCATCTCCACAAATTTCAAAAATAGCGGTGTTGTTTATGCATCGTTAGATTTTCTTACTATACGTCATAAGGAGATTGCTATAAATTTCGGCCAGCCTTTTACCCTGTATTTCCATGTTGAAATTCTCGACTATATGCTGTCTTGCGTTTCTTCCAAACTGAATTCTTTTGTCTTCATCAGAGGCAAGTTCAACAATTGCGGATGCCAAACCTTCAATGTCTCCTTCAGGAACTACCTTTCCAGTATGGTTGTTCAAAACGATTTCAGGAATTCCTGAATGTTGTGTTGTAATACAAGGAGTTCCGCTCGCAGAAGCTTCCATTAAAACAACAGGTGTACCTTCAGAATTGCCATCCTTTGTGACCTTGCTTGGTAGTATGAAAAGATCAGAATGCTGAAGTCGTTTTGCTATTTCCGTTCTAGGGTTGTCAAATTTACGATTGTCGACGATTGTAACAGAATCATTGAGGTTCAGCCTTTCGATCTCATTCTCAATTGTTTTTTGAAGGGGGCCAAATCCAATGATCTCAAATTCAATATCCAATCCACTTTTTTTTGCTATTGCAAATGCATTTACAGCATCAAGAATCCCTTTTTTTTCCACAAAATATGCGAGTGTCGTCATTTTTAATCTTAAATTACCCGTCTTTCTTTCAAGAGGTTTGAAAAAGGTTGTATCCACACCCAAATGGTGAATGAGTACCTTATTTTCGGGAAAACCAAGAGAAATCAATCGTTGTTTCATATGGTTGCTCAAGGCCAAACTTAGATCTGCTGTTTCTGTTAGCTCTTGATAGTAGTCTACATCGTATTCACGATTATATGCATCATATCCATAAAATGAAACTATAAGAGGAATGTCTATCTTTCGTTTCAAATTTGTTAATAAGGTGGAGGTTGTCCCAAAATGACCATGAATCAATCTGAAAGAGCCTTGTATTCGCCGAATGTTTCGTTCAATGATCCACCTGAGTATCCTTAATCTATAGTTGACAGGTTTTATTAACAATCTTTTTGGTGGATAGATGTATTTTGGAAACTGTACCATTACATTATCGTATGTGTAATCCTTCTTGTAATCATAACCATCCTGCCTTGGGAAGATCAATGTTGGAACAATTACGTAAACCTTTCCGACATATTGTTTCACATGGTCTATTTGTTCTCTTA
>JALUTL010000426.1 GCA_027016475.1 Candidatus Heimdallarchaeota archaeon | reverse complement strand
ACTGGAAACACTCCTCAATGTTTTCTCCAGTCAAAGCTGATGTTTTATAATACTTCAACAGTTCAGGGACAAGGCCATATTGGCTAATCAGCTTCTTGAAATATGCCTCAACCTCTTGTGGCTTAACTACATGATTTTCCAAATCATTCTTGTTCCCTAAAATTGCAATTGGCATTCGTGGGTTAGGTGCGGCTTCCCAAAGCTGTTCAAACCAATAATCCAAGTTTTCAAACGTATCCCGTCTTGTAATATCAAAAACCATCATCGCACTTCCCGCTCCCTTAAAAAACCGCTTCCGCAGACTTTCGAATCCCGGTTGCCCAGCCAAATCCCATATCTGCAATTCCAAAACCGTCTCGTCATCAATTTTCACGCGTTTAATTGCGAAGTCCGCACCCAATGTCGAAAGATGATCCCTGATAAAACCGTCTCCAAAATAAGTTCTCCTGATGCTAGTTTTTCCAACTGCCAAATCCCCGCATAAAACGAGCTTTGATACCAATCGCTTCATCATCGTTTACATAAGAAAACGTGCATACAGGTTTTTAAATTTTCACTTCACAGTTTCTTTTGTTGGACATTATTTCATCGGAAGAATTCCACATGGCTCCCCAATACTTCAAACAGGTAGCCATATGAATGATGCAATGCCTCTATATTGTAGCAATCTTGGAGCGTTTAGAAAAAGCGTGTTCATCTGATTCCAATAATTGATTGTGATGAAAAAATTCGAAATTGTTTCACAAGCTGTTTGCTGTGTTCTGCTATGTTTCAACATTTTACCTCTAGATAATCCCTTCTACTACTATAAAATAAAACTTTAATAATTCAAAAAAGACGGAATTTTAGGAACTGGCGTATGCCTTCCAATTGAATCTATGAACGAGCAATCGTTTGCTACCTATTGAATCGATCAAATGAAGATTCAAAGGTAAACAACATGTCTACGATAAACCTAATAACCCCAAAACAATATGCACAGCGTACGTCAACCATGGTTGACCTGAAATCATTGTGCTTGAGTTGCCAATTCAAGGGCAAAAGCTTCCTTTGTTTGGTATTGAAGAAAAACTATCCGAATGTGACGGAATGTGAAACCTATAAATCAAAACAATAACATCTTTCAATTTGGACTCAAGAAAAATCAATGGAACTGAACGAACTCTTTTTACATTGACTCAAACAACATCACATGTGACAATTATAGTTAGTGGAGGACAATTTGGTGATGAAGGCAAAGGAAAAATTGTCTCATATCTCGCTCGAACTATGAAATTGGATGCAATAGCCCGTGCAGGAACTGGGCCTAATGCAGGCCATACCGTCGTTCACCAAAACAAAACCTACAAGCTTAGACTCATCCCTTCAGGCTTTTTCAATGAAAATGCCCAACTCTTCATTGGCGCAGGTGTCTTGATCAATATAGAGACACTCCTTAAGGAAATAAAGGAAACAGGAGTTGAAGGGAGAATTTACGTTGATTTCCAAACGGGAGTGATTGAACAGCACCATATTGAGCGAGATAGGAAAGATGACCATCTCAAAAACGTCGTTGGGTCTACAGGAAGTGGTTGTGGGCCAGCAAACGAAGATCGAGCAAAGCGAGTATTGAGGCTTGCAAGAGATTTTGAAGCTCTTCAGCCCTACCTGACAAATGTCTCTGACCAGCTCAACGATATAATTGACAATGGTGGAGAGGTACTTATTGAAGGGTCACAAGCAACCCATCTGAGCCTCATTCATGGGACGTATCCGTATGTAACATCAAAAGATGTAACTGCCTCCACATTTGCAGCAGATGTTGGAATTGGCCCAACCAAAGTTGATGATGTCATCCTTGTATTCAAGGCATTTACCACAAGAGTAGGAACTGGACCTCTAAACGGGGAACTTCCCGAAGAAGAGGTGAAACGGAGAGGATGGACAGAATACGGAACAGTGACTGGACGTCTTCGACGGGCTGCTCCATTTGATTTCAGTTTGGCCAAAAAATCAGTCAGGCTAAACGGAGCTACATTATTGGCGCTGACCAAAATGGACATAGTATTTCCTGAAATGGCAGGCAAGAGAAAGGAAACAGATATCACTCCTGAAGCCATGGACTTCATTACAAAAATAGAAGACGTTGCAGGTGTACCGATCAAGTACATTTCAACAGGGCCTAGCTCTGAAGACTTGATTGTGAGGGCAATTTAAGTCAAAAGTGAAATTACCTGCTCTCTTCCTTTTGGGGTCCATGAAGTGGAAATGATGGTTTCTTCAGCACCAGCCGATTCAAGTTCTTCCAGACGTTGCATTAGACCGTTCAAATCTACCTCAGTTCGATCTCTTTCCTGGGTTGATGCCATTCTTCCTACCCATCTTTCAAATTGCTCTAACTGAACTGGTGTAAAGTCAGGCAATCTTAGCGGAAGATAGGCAATTACGGCCTTGACATTAAACTTGTCCTTGATTGTTCGAATCTCTTCCGGATCGCCACTGTTTGCAATGATTCCCAATTCATTTTCAGAAGCAAATTGATAGGCTCGAGGAGAGGATGAAGCAAGGTACTTCACTTCCGAAAAGGATTGAACTGCTTGAAACAGATCTTTAAGAGTAGGGACAATTTGTTTCGCCTTCATCCGGCTTTTGTCTCCAATTCCCAATGAAAATTTGCTTCCTGTATAGATTTTGATGACTGTCTGAAAGTTTTGCAGCAAATTTCCGGCCAACATGGCATAGGACATGGTGGCAATTCCTATCGGATTGGATAATCTTTGATCCAACAAGAACTGCAAAAGCTGCGCCTCATCATTGCTATCGGATGTGCCAAACCATACACGAACTGTTTCCGGTAGCCACGTTAAGTCTGGTTTTGAAAGAGGTATTGCAATGCCAACTTCCATAGTCAACACTGGTTATTTCCGAATGAGATCAATGCTATCCCTGTCAAACCCCATTTCTTCAAGCAAGTCCAAAATTCTGAACTCATGGTTGCCTTGGAGTTCTATTACATCATCTTTGACAGTGCCTCCACAGGCAAGTTTGGTTTTTAGAGTGTTCGCTATGTCTTTCAGCTTGAACTCTTTCGGATCAAGACCTGCAATCAGCGTATAAATTTTTCCCCATTTTCGTTTTTCAAGGATTACCTTCAGTCTTGCGTCTGTCTTCGCTACTTCTGTACAAATGCACAAGTCATCAGGTAAACCACAGGTAGAGCATGTTTCTGTTTCATCATCGAATATTGTCATTCAACCTCTCTATATTGATTAAGTGGAATGTTCAGGTTCTACTGAACAAGCATTTTGTTAATCTGAAAGAATATAAGTATTTCCACAAAGGCGAACTCTAATGATCTTTCTAGATCAATTTTGAAGACAAATCAAATCTTTGTGGTGACAACAGGGCCATCTTCCTTGATCAACATCGTATGTTCATGTTGACTTATGACAGCGTTCTTGTCGGATGCACGCAATACGTGGTATTCCTGCAATGCTCCAACTCTTCGTAATTCGTGGATTCCAATCTTTATTTCGCCGGAGGACAGTTGATGCTTTTCCAACCACCTTTCTGCAAATGGCAGTCCTTCGAACTCATGGGTCGCAATATGAAGTATTTTCTTTGCAGCCTGTGATCGAACCGCTACTCTAAACGGAAGTACTCTAAAGATGTTGACTCTACTGTAATCTTCCTGCAATCCTCCAATACCGGTCAAAGCAAACGGCTCTACTGCAAAGATTTCTCCAACTTCAATAGTGTCTCCCTTTTCAACATGAACATTTGGAACTCCTTTTGCGGCATGAACCGCATATCTTTCAACCTGATGCCCTCTCAATTCTTTGACGGGTATAAAGCCTCTGCTTGTAATCGCCTTTTCAATGATTCCTCCAATGGCTCCAGTATTTGCCCCGGGCTTCATGAACGGAATCGCTTCTTCAAGTGCAAATTTTGTGGTCTCTACAAGTTCTTTGTATGTTCCATCCAAATCTACACTTGTGGCTGTATCTGATAAAAATCCATCAATGGAGACACCAAGATCTATTTTCACAACTCCCCTATCAGGGATGACAAGTTCATCACCAATTGGCGATGTATAATGCGCAGCGACATCGTTGATGCTTATATTTACTGGAAAGGCAGGTCTTGCCTCATTTTCCCAAATCAGTTCGTCGGCTTTCTTACAAATCTCCCATACACTTGCCCCTGGCTTTACCAGCTTTGCAATCTCTTCACGAATTTCTGCGCCAAGTTTTCCTGCCTTTAGCCACATTTTCTCACTTTCTTCTTCACTGTATTCCTTGACCTGCAAGGCAGGATGCTGTATTTCCCCTTGTGTCGGAAGCCTTTTTCTGCTTGCTCTAAACATACAATAACTGTCTTGACTTAAGGAAATAAAAGGTTAAGCACAGAGATTTAGCTTATAGTTATCTAGCTTTTATCTTATGAACGATTTCAGGACGGGCCTTTTCCAAAATCCTGTAGCCGCAATATGTACATTGAATTTTGTCTTCAACGAGCTCACTTGGATTGATACGATTCTTGCATTGCATGCATCTATATTGGGTCATTAAATAGTCTTGAACCCTTTGCTTTATTTAGTTTTCAGTAGAGTGAAATCAATTACCCTTTTGCTTCTTCTGCTTTCTTTTCTTGTTGGATGCGGATTTCTGTTGCTCCGTCTTCTTTCCCTTCTTCGATTCCTTGCCATTCAGTTCCGCGTACTCCTTCTCCAAATCCTGGAACGTAATGACATTGAATATCAGCTCACGAATCACTTCTGCAGTTTCTGCCATGGGTATCCTGTATTGCTTGGTAGTGTCCCTATCGCGAATTGTAACTGTTTCGTCCTCCAATGTCTGGTAGTCGATTGTCAACACGAAGGGCACTCCAATTTCATCAGATCGAGCGTATCTCTTCCCAATTTGACCTGACTCATCATAAATCACGTCTATTCCTTCATCCTTCAATTCCCAGAAAAAGTCATAGGCTGCCTCCTTGAGCCCGTCCTTTTTCATTAAAGGAGCAACTACGGCCTCATACGGGGCAACGGAATAGGGGAACTTGAACCATGTCCACTCTCGATCCCCTTTCTGATACGAGGCAAGAAGAAGCACATAAAACAGCCGAGTCACGCCAAACGATGGCTCTATAACATGTGGAATGACTTTTTTCCCGTCAGGCAATGCAATATGCATCTTGGTATTTGATTTTTCCGCATGCTTCATCAAATCATAGTCTGTTCTATAGGCATTGCCTATGCATTCAACAATCCCAAACGGAAACTTTATCTCCAAGTCATAATTGCCTTTGCTGTAATGGGCTGTTTCACTTTCCAGAAGATGCCTGAACCAGAACGAATCCTTGTCGACCCCCAAAGAGAGCAAAAACTCCGTCTCCAGTGCAAGATAATAACCAAAATATTGGTTAGGTATCAACCCCTTGTCCAATGCCTCCTGAACTGTCACTGTAATTGGTGTTCCTCCCGTTTTTTGAGCTTCTCGAGTAAGGATGGAAATTTCATAGTCTGCCACCTCATCCCATCGTGGATGATTGTTCAGCTCGTCTGGATCAACAAACATTTCTATCTCCATCTGCTCAAATTCCCGGAGACGAACCAAAAAGTTCCGGGGCGAAATTTCGTTCCTGAATGCCTTGCCAATCTGGGCCACACCAAACGGAAGTTGGGCCCTCATGCTGTGTGCAATTCTCTTGAAATTGATGAAAATGTTCTGGGCCGTTTCAGGCCGAAGAAAACCTCTATTGCCGGAAACTGGGCCAATTTGAGTTTCAAACATCAGATTGAACTCTCGAGGACTTCCAAGTGAACCACCACAGGATGGGCATGTCACTTCATATTTTTTGACCATTTCTTCCAATTCTTGAATTGACAACGCATCAAAATTGATTGAGGCATCCTTCTCCTCCAACAGATGATCAGCCCTGAACATCGACTTGCATTTGTCACACTGGATCAAAGGATCATTGAATGTGGACAGATGACCACTTGCCTCAAACACCTTTTCAGGAAGGATCAACGATCCTGAAATCTCATAGATGTTCTCTTCTGAAGCAATGAAATGCTCTCTCCAAAGATTGATTAAATGTTGCCTCACCAATTCACCTATGGGACCATATTCAAAGAAGCCGGCAGCACCACCATATATTTCCGCTGTAGGGAAGACAATTCCCCTTCTTAAGCAAACCTCAATGATTTCCTTCTGCAAATCATCATCATTTGTTGACATTAAACATCCTATCTCTCTTGAGTTCTTAATTGCTTAGGTATTTTTCCTTTCTGTGTCCTGATATAATTTGCAAAAATACTGCTTGCTCTATCTCTTATTCAGTATATTTTGACTTTCCTCCAAACCACGTAATCCTGCATTTCTTATTCATCAATAACATTTTTTATATTTGTAATGATTTTATCATATTGATGTGAAAACGGACAAACCAAAAGTTGAAGAGACCATAGGAAAGTTTGGACGAACAGGAAGGATGATCTTTGGCATTCTTTTCCTAGGGATTACAATTTTGGTATTCATGGTGAGCAGTGACAACCCTTTAGTTGATATCATTTCTTCGGCAAGTGTTTTCGTCGGAATTACCATGATTTACTTTTTAATTCATCGCGCATTGGAATCTAATCTAGTCAGTGTAAACCCCTTAGGTGGAGCAATACTTGCAAATGGAATCGTTGGAATAATCATGGGTTACGGATACTTCTTCCAAATTCTTCCTGTTTTCATTGGTTCAACTGCTTATGTCGGGATTACGTTGCTTATTGCAAGCTACAAAAAGTTCCCTGGATGTGAAGTCATGTCCCTTCCGGCAGTTATGACGAATAAGCACACTTCCCTTCCCTGCCTTGTATTCACTCCAATTGACAATTTGGAAAAGAAATCATAAACTTAAAACCAGTTCAGATTGTGAACATAAATTATTTAACAAGAGATAAAGCCTCTTATCGAATTCGTTGTACAAAACCTTTTTAGTTTTCAAAGAAGATAATGGCCTAATGGGAGATGCCATCGAAATCAGAAGTACAAGGCATGAACTGGCCAAGCAAGAACAGGAAGAAGAAAAGCCAAAACCCCGCTTAGGCAGACGCGAAAGTGAACCACATTCTGATGAAATTAACCACCTATATGAAGTTCTTTCCTTCAACTATCCAAATGACAGGACATTTTGGGATCTTCACCACTACTTTTTTTTTGAGGGCGAGAGGTTAGACATTCAATTTGACATCAGTTACTTCCGAGACATGGATGTCCCTTTTCGGATATCCTCCTACGATGCACGCAAATTCGGAAACCGTGTGCCAACTATGGCAATAAATGTACTTTCCTCTTCTACATTCAAGAATGACTTAGGAATTGTCCTCCAACAATGTCAAAGATTGGGTGTCCCTGTTTACGTAATCTTAAGCGACCATTTGCCTAGTCCGAGCTATGTGAAGGCTCCACTCCTCAAAATATATTATGAAGAGGGAGGACAGTACCGAACAGTTGAAACAAGTGCCATTTGCTGCAAGGAAGGTGAAGAAGTTGACCAAAGCAAACTCCTCGATGTCAGGCCTGATCTGCTTCCATTCAAACTTGGGATAATGGAGAGAAAACAAAAATATCTGAAGGATGAACTGACGCCACTTTACTTTTTGGTTTTGGTTGACAGGAAAACTGGGAAAAGGCTCCTGACACCGAAGGAGATGGCTGCACAACGGGCATTGGAAGCACAGAAACAAGCAGAAGAGGCACAGAAACGAGCAGAAGAGGCACAGAAACGAGCAGAAAAGGCACAAAAACAAGCAGAAGAATTGCAAAGAAAATTAATGGAGGAAGAAAAGAAAAGACAAGAGGCTGAGAAAAGAGCTGAAGATGCAGAAAAAAAGCTAAAGGAAGTGGGTAAGGCTTAATTATTATTAAGACCAACAATCTGAATTGAAGTGCAGAACAACGGCGAAAGATATTCCGAGTAAAATGGCGGCACAAAGCAAACGTAAATCTTTTATGTTAAAATAGATAATTGAACCCCATCTTTGATGAATGGTTTGAATTTCAATCTGAATTCTGCAACTTTTCCCACTTTTTTGCACCACAGTCGAAAAGTTTTTTTCCCCACAACTCATGCTTTCCAAAAAGCATTTCACCGGTTTGTTCTTCATAGGTATCCTGGTGATGTCCGGGGTTGCCCCCGTGCTCGCTGATACCTTCGAGATTTCGAACACCGTCATCTCACCCCTTGTGGTGCAGTTCGGAGACTCTGTGGAGAAGATGGCCGCCATTGTGGAGCTGAAGTCGAACTTCCCTCGCGCTCATGTCGTGGACTTTACTGCATACCACAGGATTGTGTCCTTCAAGGGGCCGATCATCTATGTGGGACACAGCTCTGAAGAGGGTATTCAATACCATGGCAAGACAGTCTCTTGGGATGTGCTGGTGGACATAATCAGCATTTCCAAGTCCGACAGCCACTACATGTTGGGCTGTGAATTTTCCAAAATCACGGAGTTGACTACGAATTCAAAAAAATCCATCTATTCATTTGGTAAAAAGGTCGATGCATTAGTTGCAGCAAATGTTGTCTCATTTCATCTTACCAAATCGATCTTTTTTGCAAGCAAAACTCTACTTAGATTAAAAAATATCTTGCAAGGGGTAACAATTGCCTTGCCATCAGGACTTGGTGAAGTGGAAGAAATGGGGCATACTGCTGCCTTTATATTCATATTCTTTTCTGCAATTTTTACTGCAACAGCTAGCGTTGCATCAAAATCATTGATATTAAAATCCATCAGTGGAGTGCTGGGCGGTATTGCCGCTGCTGAACTACAAATACTTGCTAACGCAGTAACCAAAACTTTCATTAAAGCTTTCACCAGAAAGATTTAGGAGCAATAGTTATTTTAGCAGCAGTAGTGTTTGAGTATCTTATTGCAATTTTGCTTGCTATTTTAGGATTGGTGACAGGACTCATGGCAGCAATAATTGCGGCTGCAGTTGGAACAGACATGGCAATAGCAAGCTTGACGCCGCAAGCCAAAGCTGGCCTTCTACTTGCCATCAGTGGAACTCTAATTGCGTTTCAAATTTATATGCTGAACATAGACACCAACGACCCTGATGACTATTATTTTACTTCTGCAACAAGAAAATCTGAACCATTTTGATCAGAGGAAAGGTTTATGGTAATTTCGGCATCTCATAACAAATAGCATATTTATGATGCAGAAGGGATTGTCAACGAATTGGAACCTACACAAGGGTATGGAAATAGGTTTTTTCTGTTTTGGCTAATACTTTTTTCCACTCAGTTGTTCCTCTATTTTGGCAGCCCATCGGTTGAGCACACTCTGTTGTTTCAATCATTGGCTCTTTTGTTCTATTTGCATTTGATGTTTATGTTTAACTTCGAAAATCTTTACATGCACATTTATCCCACTATACGTCCCTCAATTTTGAAATATTTAATTTATTATATGCCTGTTTTCATTGGAATTGGGATTGTTAATGGAATAATGCAGGTTACTGTATACAATCTAAATGATATCAAAAATTCTTTTGTTAAAGGTTTGAACGCGGTGATTTCTTTGGACAAGTCTATGTTTTTTCTATAGTGGTAAGAGAAATGGTGATTTTGTACTTTTTGAAGGGGACGAAACTGTTTGTAATTCCGAAAATTGAAGGCGAGCATTTCATCAAAAGGATTACAGCTATCTTTTTCATTGCTTATATCGTGGCCTTTATTGTCCATGTACAAGTCAAACCAACTTTGGCAGAGACATTTGGAACAACATTTTTGATGCTTTTGATTTATGTTCCGCTTATTGTCTTGCAAATTTTATTGCTTGGCTTCTTCATAACTCCTGCACTGAAAAAAAAGAATTGGAAGCTATAATTTCCTCAAATGAGGGTCAAGGTTGCAAGTGTCCATTATGTTTTAGTGACGTGTTTAATGGTTGGTATTTGGATGTTCTTTGATGGGAGTCTGTTTGCAATTTACTCTTTTTTGGCTTTTTTGAACCTCTTTTTTATGGTATCATTTCTAACATATTTGGTCAAACCATTTGATCATTTGGGAAAAAATAATGGAGTCTTTACTTCGATTACTCTGCAACCCTGTTTAAATGGTTAATGCCAATCATTGACTAGATTCAGCCATTTTATTTCTTAAGGTGTAACACAATTGCCATTCTGGCACAAACATATTAATGTCTGGTTTTTCATTAGAATCATAACGGAAAAAATGTATGTCATCAATTATGACAAAAACCGATTGGGAATAATCAGTTCAATCTTCGTGCTAATGGGAGTTGTCGCCGTTACTGACAGAATGATTAGAACATTCAATTCTGAGACAAAACAGGCTTTCATGATTAACATTGTCAGGCTCATCCTTGATTTGATAATAATTGGGTATGTTCTGTTGTTATTGGCTCGCATCGTTCAAAACAGACCATTGCCTCTGTTAAGCAAGAAAAAAAAGGTAAATCCAATTATTTCCAAGACTTTTATTTCCTATAATAACCTAGTTTTAAGAAGATAATTTGGTGTGCACAATATCATTGATGAAGGAATCATGTGGTTATATATATATCATTCTTGCAATTATACTTGACAAACTATTTGACATACAAGTAGTTGGGTTTGTATTGAATGAGAAAAGTAAAATGAATTTATTGGAAGAGGAGGCAACAACGAAGCCTTCATTTTCTGCTTCTGAATTTCTTTTCGTTCCTATTGTGTTAATATTGATCAATATGATTGCAATCCGATTTGTGTTTCTTGATGCTCAAGTCAGCATCGTAGTTATGTCCGTGGGCCCGTTATTCATGGGTTACATGATTAAAAGGGTAAAAAAGCTCGCCAAGAAAAGAAGGCCACCATTCAGCGTGAATCCCTTTCTTCATGTCTTTCATTTGTCAATGATTGGAACTGTTGCACTATTCATGTTTATGTACTCTGTCCCCTCTAGTTTTGAGCGTTATCTGACATTTGAAATATTCTTAGTCGTTTTGTTCATTGAAATGGTTTTATTCTATTATTACGACATTGTTATAACAAATGAGACAAAGGTCGATTGAAAACGAGAATGGGATACAAGCCATCAGTAATTACATGTTATGCATTGTTTTATGAGAAAAAGTAAAACAGTTGGAATGTTTTCTAATTTTGCATACAATGACTGAATCATTTTCTCAAACGAGTGAGGTCAACCAGGATCCCCAATACTCTCCTCCAAAACATACAATACTGTTAATCTGCATCGCAATGGTTCTTGCAACTGTAATGGCTTTTTTTTTTTCAAGAATTCAATTGTGATTGTCCTTGGATTGATAACTGGGAGTTACACCCTCTTTTATATTGAATCATTAAAGTTCCTTATGGACAAATATGAAAAAACTCAAATCTCAAAACACGCCATGAATCTTGCTTCAACCATGCTTGGACTTCCAATTTTATTTACTGTAGGCTATTTGCTAATTGCCCGTCCAAATATTACCTGATTCAATGCAGTCTGACAAATAATTCAGTAAATTTTCATTTGCTTCCAAATAATGAATAGCACATTGATTATATGTTAATGCTATTGGAGTAAAACTAGAATAGGCAACAGTGGTCTTCATATAGGAATCATGGATTGTAACAATGCTGATTGCCCTTGACAATTTCCTCAAAGACTGGTAAGATATTAGAGGTGAATGCATTGCTTCCAAAGGATAAAGAAAAGACAATTGTATATTACAAATAAAAAAATGGCGAAAAGATAGAATCTATCAATAAAGGTTGGACAAAATTGCTCTATGTCCACCTGATGCTGTTCTTTGTTTCAATGGTTAATTATTTCGCAACCAAACATAACGTTCCACAAATTGGATTTACAATTTTGGTAATTACTTATCTGTTGTTTCTAGCACTGAAGAAAGACAACAAGGACTATAATTTTGTGAAAACCTATTTTCCTATAGTCCTTATTTTGTTTGGCTTATTTTTTTGGATAATTCCAACTCAATTTAATGCGTTTGAGGGATTTATTTGGATTTATTCAATGATTGTATCATGGGTTATTTGAAATCGGAGAATTGGCTTTTGCATATTGATTAAACAGTAGTTTCTGAATGATTGCTTGTATTTTCATCGAAAAAATCATTTGATGTAAATCCACAAATTGAATGTCAGTTGAGAGAGGAAGTTTATGCACAGTAAACTTTACATGTCAAATTTACAACTTTGATTTAGTGCCAGACAAAACAAGAATTGTTTTCAGCTGTCCCACTCCTTTGGCCCAAAAACTTACAGAAGAGGCCATACGACAAGGAATTCCAAAATCCCAGCTTATAACTGAGTTAATCGAATTGGGATTGCAGGCATTGGGTGATGACATAGACCAAACAAGCCAATTGAGGCAAATGGAAAAGAAAATTGATCAGATCTGGAAGTGGTATCAGGAAGAACGAAAAGGAAAGGCTTAACGATTGTATTTATGGCCTTCCTTTTTCAACTGCTCATCGACACCCAGATCATTTACAATTTGCAATTCAAACCCTCTCCCAATCCTTGTACCATTTTTCAACAGAAACCCTGTAGCACATATGCTATGGGCTTGACGGGTGGCAGTTCTTCTTGCAATCAAACCAATATGATCTGCAAATGTCAATTTTGCAAACCCAGAGTTTCCATCAGGAAAAAGCTCTAACTTTGCATCGTAGTCCTTTGTATCACTTTCTTTGAATTCTCCATCAATGAATTTGAGCACAGTTGGCATGAGATATAATCCACTTTATAGGATAAAAGCTTAATCCTTGTGAAACTTCGTACATTTTAGGGGATACGATGGAAGTTCTTGACTAATCTTGTTGTTTTTTCTGCAACTTCTTGTACTGTGACACCTAAAACATTGGCAAGTTTTTCGGCTGCAATAGGAATATATTTTGGCTCGTTTCGTTCTATGGATTCTAATGGGGGACAAAAAGGTGCATCTGTTTCTATCATGATATTGTCCAAACCAAACCTTTTCGCCGTTTTTTGGCGGTTTTTGCGATATCTGAGGTTTGTCGGAATCGTCGCAAAGTACCCCAAATCTATAGCAAGCTCTGCATCCTTCAGGTTCCCGTCAAAAGAATGGAGTAAAACTGGCACATCGGCCCGCTGCCTCAAAATCTCTAATGTGTCAGTTTCAGCCTTTCTGCAATGAATGACCAATGGAATTTCAAACTCGTTCGCTGCATCGATGATCCGGCCAAAAACCTCCCTCTGGATTTGACGCTCCTTTTCATCCTTGACCCAATAGTAGTCCAAGCCCACTTCCCCTATCGCAACTATCTTGTCAGTTCTTCTCAAAAATTGTGAAAAAAAGTTATAAATATCTATTCCCTTGAATTTTGGAGCAATCGTTGGCTGAATGCCCAACGTCACGTAGATCTCTGGAATTTCAGAAGACCTGAGCACCTGCTCATAGTTTTCTGGAAATGATGCGCAGGATATGATCAAATTGACATGAGATTCTTTTGCTTCTTCTACCACTCTCTGTAACTCACCAAGCTTGAACCAAGGGTCATGTAGATGGCCGTGGGCATCGGCAAACTCCATAGGGGACATCTTTTACATTAGTCCATAAGTTTTTCCAAAAGGCTCACTACTTCCTCGAGTGTTTGTTTTACTCTTTGCCGATATTCTTGGTCTGTTTCCAGTTCCTGATCCTTTAAACGGATTTCAACTTCAGGGGAAGTTTCCTTCTTGTCTTCCTTGCGAATCACTTCATCCTTCCTAACAACTTCAACTGCTACTGATTGTCGAGGCAAGGTCTGTTTTTCTAAAACTTGGGATGGCCGAACCAGCCCCTCAGAAGAAAAGTCTGTTTCTTGGTTTTGCTTTAACACTTGTGAAGGACGAACAAGTGTGTCAGTTTCTTCCTTTGGTGTTTGAGTTCTCAAAACTTCTGAAGGCTTTACTGAGGTTTCCTCTATACGTGTGTTCTTTTCTTGTCCTTCCTGTTTGCCAAATCTTTCTGAAGGTTTGACCAACGTTTCTTCCGGTTCTTCGTCCTTCTTCAATCTTTCAGACGGCTTGACGACTGGTTCTTCGATTACATACTCCTTTTCCTCTGATTTTGTCACGGGTTGATTACTTTCTTCTAGGCTTCTTGCTTCTGTTTCAGTAATTCCGCATTCTGGACAAGGATATCGGACGAAATATGAACGACATTTGGGGCAAAGTATTTTGTATCCCTCAATTCCTATCTGAATTCTAGGCTAAAATACATTTTGTTCTTATTTGCAAAAAATGAATGAAATCGACTATTGCTTTACGAACAAACACCAAGCAACGGAACTAAACAAACGAAAAATTTGTAGTGGTTTGGACACTTTTTTAAAATCAAAGCTTCTCTGTATTAAACGATAAACGTGTTCTGGAAAAGAAAGAAGACAGCACCGGCAGTAGTCAAGAAAACCAAAAGCGGTCAGGAAAACTACTTTATCAAATTAGTACTTATGGGAGACGGTGCTGTCGGCAAGACCAGCCTCAGAAGAAACTATTTGGGAATGGGATTCACTGAAGAACACCTCATGACGATCGGAGCTGACTTTGCTGCTAAGGATGTTCACTATTCATTCAACGGTAAACCTTACCAAATCACATTTCAAATCTGGGATCTCGCTGGTCAATCAACATTCAATTCAGTCCGATCAATGTACTACAAGGGCTGCTTCGGAGGACTCATGCTATTTGACAAAACCCGTCCTTCATCCTTTGAAAACATTCCCAACTGGATCAACGAACTAAAAAAGAACAGCTCCAGAGGAAACGTCCCCATAATCATTCTTGGAAACAAAGCGGATTTGGTCACGGATCAATCTGATCCAAATATCGTGTCAGATGAAAAAGTTCAGGAACTAGTGGATGAACTTAACGGAACCTATGCTGATGACCGGTTTCGAGTAATTTATCTGAGCACATCTGCAAAAACCGGCTTGAATGTAGACAATGCCTTTCACTTTATGGCGGCATCCGTCCTTTCCTGGTTAAAGGTTCTTCCGTCTGCTCCAGAAAACATTGAGGATTTGAAAAAATATACTCAATCACCTGCATCTGAAAGTGCTGATGAGGCTTCGCAATAGATTCAAATCAAATTTACTGGTAAAAAGGGGTTGAATGCTAACCATCAAAAAGCAGGAAGTTGAAACTAAAAGTAATGAAACTGACTGAGGATAAAATAGAACTTCTAAGTGTAGGTATTGATGTTGGGTCTTCAACAAGCCACTTGGTTTTCAGCAAATTGGTGTTGATGAGAAATGAATTTTCTTACTCACGGCGATATGAAATTGTGGACAGAAGGGTAATTTATGAATCGGATATTGTCGACACACCATTAGTAAACCCAACTACTGTTGATATTGCTCCGTTGGTAGAATTTTTCAGAGATCAATACAAAAAAGCAGGAATTGCAAAGGAAGATGTAGACACAGGTGTGGTTATCGTCACCGGTGAAACAGCAAAAAAAGAGAATGCAGCTGAAATAATTGAACTGATTGCAAAAGACGCAGGAGATTTCGTCGCTGCAACAGCTGGTCCAAATTTTGAATCATTGATTGCGGCCTTTGGTTCTGGTGCAACAATAAGATCCGAAGAGGAAAAAAAGACAATTCTGTCATGTGACATAGGAGGAGGAACAGCTAACATCGCCATATCAAAGGATGGGAGAGTTGTTGAGACGGCCTGCATTTCTGTCGGAGGAAGATTGATCGCTTATGATGCAAACATGAAAATCACACGGATTGACGCTCCTGCACGAAAAATTTTGAACCACCTGAATATGGACTATGAAATTGGCGACGTCATTGCGATGAGTGATTTAAATAAGATTGCAGAACAGTTTGCTCAAACAATGATTGACTGTCTCCTGCAAAAAAACAACAATTTGGTAAACGAGTTACTCATGACAGAAAATATTGAATTCCCGCTTGATGAAATCGATGAAGTGGCCTTTTCAGGAGGTGTTGGAGAACTAATCTATTCAATTGAGCAAAACAACTATTGTGATATCGGACACCTATTGGCAAACCATATTCGAGAGAAAGTGAAACTTTTGCCATTTGATCTGTATGAGCCAGAAAACAAAATACGGGCAACAGTAATTGGTGCAGGCTCATACACGCTTCAGGTTTCTGGCTCAACATGCTTTTTGGATGAAGATTCTGTGGAATTTCCAATCCGGAATATACCAATCATCGAAGTAGAAATTGACCGAAACAGGCTCGAAAAAGACTATGTAATTCAACAAGTCAAATCCGCCTTCAAACGGTTTGACATCCAAGAAGGCCAAGAAACAGTTGCCATGTATTTTAAAGACCCAGTCCGGGCGGCCTACCAAAATTTGAAAACATTCGCGATTGCACTTGCAGAGGCCATTCCTAACACAGTTAAAAATAACCAACCAATAATTTTGATCTTCGAAAGAGACATTGGGAACTCTGTAGGAAACGTAATAAGAAGAGAAACACCGATCAAAGACAAACTTTTGAGCATTGATGAAATTGAAGTCAAAGAAGGTGATTGGATCGACATCGGAGCGCCGTTGGTGAATGGCCAAGTTGTTCCTGTAACGGTGAAATCATTGGTCTTCAGCAGAGCCTCCTAAATCCTTTTTTGCAAATTGATAGCATACCTAATAAACCAATTCATGGTCTCCTTCGCAGCTTTCGCCAAAGACCACCTAGGAGCCCAGCCTGTTTTCTCCTTAGTTGACAGATCGCTCAAAACATAGGTGTTGTTGTGCAGATAGTGAAGAAGGATGGTTAAATCCCATACCATGGTCTCTTCTACAATCTGCTCCTTTCTCCATCTCCTTATGCTATGAATGATGCCACCAACCTTTTCAATTTCCGTTTTTGAATGGTTTATTCCCTCCAATGCCTTGACAAGATCCATTATGGATGCATCAAAGCTTTTGATGAACAGTTGACCTTCAAACTTTCTGTTTATTGCTTCTCTGATTGCATTACCCAAATCTCCGGCTGTTATCCAAGAAATTGGCTTTGTTCCGTCTCCATAAAGCTTCATCCTTTCCAATCTGATGTCTTTACATAACTGAAATGAAAGATCGTAATCAAAAGGGCCAAAATAGAACCCTCCTCTAATAACAGTCAACCTCAACTCATCAGTCTGCTCCTGAGACTCTTTTGTATCTTCGGTCTGTGCTGCGTTTCCTAAGCTAGGAGGTTTTGGTCCTGACGGAGCACCGCCTAGGTTCGGAGGTTTTGGTTCTGATGGTGCGCTATCCAAAATTGGTGGTTTCTTAGTGGTAGACGGAGTATCCAGAATTGGTTTCTTACCTCCTTTTTCTTCAGTCTTTGAAGATAGTTGTTCAGAATCCAATTTTGGAGGAGATGAAGACGGCTGGCTGGTCAAAATTGGTGGCTTCGCGGCCCCGATTGGGGACGGTTTTTGGTCTAATTTTGGTGTGTCTCCAATAGTTTTTTGACCATCCAATACAGGTGGTTTTTTTGTATCCGTTTTATTGTCAGCAGATGCTTCAATAACTGACCCTTCTGGAACCTTTGTTTCTGATTTTACTTCATTATCAATTAAATCTTCCTCCCACACATTAAACCAATCTGTGTAGCTTGCCACTTCACCTAACTCTACTTTCTGCCAAAATGCATCACAGCACGCCAACGCTCTCTGAAAGGAAATATGGATTGGATCTTCGCTATCCTGTACAGTGTCTTCTGTGACATCCTTCATTTCATTCCAAGACAGGAATGCTGGAATATATGTCAGAACATGTGATGCACGGTTTTCTGAAGCGATGGCAAGAAGATTGAGCAATCCTTGATAATGGAGAATGATATATTCAATCGGTGTTGTCCTTTTGGTGAAGGACAGATCAACTTGACCATTGATAAGAATGTCTCCCTCTTGGATGATATTCCTTAAATGATCAGGAAAACGGACATCCGCCAAATTGACTGTCATTTTTTGAAACAACCCTTCTGGAGAAGAACCGTCTGAACTGCAAAGGATCAGGTTTTCCAGGTCGAACTTGTCAATTAAGTACCGAGCAATAGTACCTCCCACCAACTTGTCGACCCCAAAAACCACTAATCGCATAATACATTAACACCTAGGCCATACTCCTACAAAAATTATTCAGTAAAGGTTTGCCTCAGAACATTTCTTGCCATTTTCCGAATTACCGGCTCTGGATCTTTGTCTGCCAACATCTTGAGCAATTTGATCCAACTGTAGTCAACTTTCACCATATTTTCCAAACAAATGACCAAATGCGTTCTGACAACCAAGGATGGATCTTGGGAGGCAGCAACAAAAATTGGAACGGGAACATCGTTTGATGTTTGAAGAAATCGAAGCTTTTCCGTTTCCGTAAACCTGCTCCATGTCTCAATATTAATTTCCGAACCTACCAAGAAACCACTCCTTTTATCTTATATTTTCAATGAACTGACATATAAGCCTTATGGAGGAATTGCAGAAAGGCCAATTTTACTCTCCCTATCATAACCTGTACTATTTCTGAAGCAACTTGCATGCTTCACTAACACTTTGTTCTTAAAAAAGCAAATGAATGACCTACTAATCACCATGACGCGTTCAGAAAGGATTGTGAATTTTGATTTTGGAAGAGAAAAACGTATAGGAATCAAAGAAGCAATTTTTGCGGAAGGAAAAACTCTGAAGGAGTTTCAAACAATTATTGAATCCATGAAGGATGTTTTGGATCGTTCTCTGATACTTGCCACTCGAGTTAGACCTGAACAATATGAATGGCTTGAAACAAATTCAATCCCTATCAAGCTGGCGGACACAAACAAGAGAACCTTACTTTTGGGAAATGGAGACATTCCAATCCGCTTTGAAAAACCTCAAATTCTTTTAGTATCGGGAGGGACAAGCGATCTTGCCCTTGTTGAAGAAATAGCCATTTCCCTCCTCTACCATGGAGTTCCAAGCATCAATGCAATTGATATAGGAGTTGCAAACTTGGAACGAATCAAAATAGCATTGGAAAAAATAGAAACGCACAAGGATTCTTTGAAATTGATTATCGCTGTTGCAGGATTTGAAGGAGCCCTCTTCCCCGTCATCAATTCACTGAGCAAGCTACCTGTAATTGCAGTACCTAGTCCACAAGGGTATGGAAAAGGTGGGCAAGGTGAAGCTGCCCTAATGACCGCACTTCAAACATGCAGTTCGGGTGTAGCAACTATGAACATAGGAAATGGATTTGGTGCTGCAGCCTTCGCAGTTAAGCTGGTCAATACATTTGAAGCACTAATTTACTAAAGACTAAGAAACCACATTAGGTAAATACGATATGGGAAAACCAAAACCGATTTTTGGGTAATGTCTATCTATCAGACATCCATCTAAATCATCAAATTCCATCTTAGGAGAAATTGCACCTCTTTCCTTTAACGTAAATGCCCTCCAACTAGCACAGTTAAGCTTAGGAATGATCTAGCTTCACTATAAAGCCAAAAAAAAGATTACACATTCTCCACGTTTACCCTTAAACTTATTCAATTAAGAAAGCTGAATTTTCCGAATTCCATTGCCTAAAATAGTGATTGGG
>JALUTL010000425.1:8365-19625 GCA_027016475.1 Candidatus Heimdallarchaeota archaeon | reverse complement strand
CTTTTCAATGTTTGTCCACAATCAAGAGAGTTAAAGAAGGAAGCTTCCACTTCAGGTTAAGCAATGTCAGACATGGGATTTGTTCGAATCTCACTTTGTTCTCCCCAAATTGAGGTCGGAAACATCAAACACAACCTACAACTCCATAAGAAATTCATTCAAAAAGTCGCCAAACAGGGTGCACAAATTATTGTCTTTCCTGAACTGTCACTCACGGGCTATACCTGTGCTGATTTGTTTCACAATTCATATGTTGCCGATACAGTCTTGGAATCTTTACAAAATCTTGCAGATATCTCAAAAAAATATCCTGATAAATTAATCGTAGTAGGTCTTCCCTATCCCCACAACGGTCTTCTCTATAATTGTGCGGCCGTTTTTAATGGTGGTGCACTTAAAGGATTGGTCGCAAAAACGTATTTGCCCAATTACAACGAATTCAAGGAGGAAATTTATTTTGCAACAGCTCCTTCCGCTGTAGTTGAAGTCAATCCCATAAACAGTCACAATGTTCCTTTATCAAACTCTTTGGTGTTTAAGGATACCCATTCCGGATGTGGAGTTGGAATAGAAATTTGCGAAGACCTTTGGGCTCCGGAAACACCATCAACTGCGGCTGCCTTGAATGGAGCCGAAGTAATCATCAATTTGTCCGCCAGCAATGAACTTCTTGGAAAAGCTACTCATCGCAACCAATTGATTAAAGTGACTTCACAGCGGCTTATTTGCGCATACTGTTTTGTCTCTGCCGGAGCATCTGAATCAACAAGTGAAACTGTTTTCGGCGGTCATCATGTAGTTTATGAAAATGGCCAGCTTATTGCAGAACTGCCCCCCTTTTCCGCAAATGAATATATAACTTTCGACGTGGATGTTGAACTGATCAATAATCGACGACGAAGAAATACTACTTGGAAAGAAAATGTTTCCAGGAATTCAAAAAAACAGCATGTAGTCAATGTCTTAGTGGGTAAACATGCGAATGAAAGCTTGAGGAGACCATTGAACAAATACCCGTTTTTGCCTTACCATCCGAACGTTACATCATTGAGTGAACTTTTTTCTCAATCATTGGAGTATACCCATCAAATCAATCTTCTTTGTTCCGAAGCATTTTCTATTCAAACGAATGGACTCGCCAAACGAATTCTCAGAAGTGGAGCGCAAAAGGTCGTAATTAATCTTTCTGGAGGTGTAGATTCCACCCTTGCACTTTTGGTTTCTATTGAAGCAACAAAAATCGGTGGAAAAAGCCTTTCTGACATAATCGCCTTAACACTTCCAGGGCCTGGAACGTCAACTGAAACAAACAGCATTGTCAAAAAACTCTGTCGCTTAACCAAAATCCATTTGAGAGAACTTCCAATAAACGATCTGGTTGCATCTGAACTTGAGCTGATCGGACACAAAGGCAATCATGATGTTACATTTGAGAATGTTCAAGCAAGAATCAGAACACAATTGGCACTTAATGTCTGCAATTTGGAGAATGGTATTTTAGTTGGAACGGGAGACCTTTCTGAAGTGGCATTGGGTTGGATGACGTATGGGGGTGATCAACTTAGTTCATACAATGTCAACGCCAGCCTGCCGAAGACATTGATTCAAGTTATGTTGCGGTGGTATGCCGAAACACAAGCTCCAAAACAATTAAAGCAAGTTATCTATGATGTCCTTGCCCAGCCCATCAGTCCTGAGCTGAAACCAAAGGATCAAGGAGTGCAAGCTACTGAGGAACTCATTGGTCCGTACGAACTTCATGATTTTTTCCTTTACCATTTCCTTGTCAACTTTTTCTCACCCCAAAAAATCAAGTTTTTAGCAGAAAGGGCGTTTGTTGAAAAGTATGATGCACAAACGATCGATAAATGGCTTAAGCTCTTTTTTTCTCGATTTTTTAAGAATCAATTCAAAAGAACTGCAATGCCCGATGGACCAAAAGTTACTGATATTTCACTATCTCCACGTTCTCAATGGAGAATGCCTGCCGATCTGAAATTCACTTGGGAAATCACATGACCATGGCATGGCCATGCCTTTTACCGTTGTGTTCAATCCACAAGAAAACGTCTGGATGGACAATTTTGTTCTCTATCATCAGCTTTGCAATTTTTTCGCCGAAAACATTGAGCTGTGTGAAAAATTGAAGCTCTTTGAGAACTTCGTCCGGTTCATACTCAATTTTGCCATAGAAAGCTTCTCGTATATGCAACTTTACTCCGTTATGATCTATTGCCTCCCCCAAAATTTCCTTGTCACAGATCGCCACCAATCGCTCTCCTTCAATCATATGTATCTTAAGGTAAAACATTGGCAGACCTCTTTTTTACTACTTCAGGCTTTTAACTGCTGCACTGGCACCACATGCTTCACATTGCATCATCATTATTCTGTCATGCAACTCCAATTTGGTGTCCGGTTTTCCACAGGTTGCACAAAGTACATAAAGTTCAACATATCTGTTGAAGGCTTTTTGAATAACTGCCCTAGTATGCTTACCTTGAAGTATTGCCCTGTTTCCTTCAACATTGGCTGATGTACCAAGCTCGTTAGAAAAGAATTTCAACAGATGTTGTTCTTTTCTGTTTATTGCTGCTGCCAAGGCCTTGAAACCATTAATGAATGTTCGATTGCCTTCTATCTCTGAATTGACTTTGGGAATTTCAAACCTACTGTCATCATCTGCTACCAATTGAGGCAACTTGTTCCTTGCTCGTTTTAGTGCTTCTTCATAATCATAGGATTGCCAGTATGAGCTCACAAGCATGATTTGTTTGAAAACGATTTAACTATTTCGTAAGATTAGCGAGGTTTTAATGCAATGCTCATAAAACCTGTCCATCTTTTGTGGAGTATGCTCAGCAGATCTCCATAGGTTCAGAACCAAAATGCCCAATATGATGTTGGAAAATCTGTTTGGACAAGATAATTCTTAATATTCCACTTGCAATTACTGAAATGAATGTCTCTAGGGGAAGCAAATGACAGGCAAGAAATTTTTCGGCCTTTTATCAAGCTTAGGGTTGCAGAAGCGAAGCAACGCGATTTACATAAGGGAAGAGCACGAATGGATAATGAATCCATGAAGAGGATTGGTATTTCAACTGGTGGTATTATTGAAATTGAAGGGAAGAGAAGAACAACTGCCGCAGTTGCTTGGCCTGCCTATCCAAATGATTTCAATAAATCTATCCTGAGAATTGATGAAGTTATACACAATAATGCGGGTCTTTCAATTAACGAGGAAGCAATTGTCAGAAAAGCCTTGTTTACCAAGGCAGAGCATGTTTCTTTTGCCCCTGCACAAATGGTGGCAGAGACGGAATTAAAATCCATTATCAAGAAGAAGATGATGGGTGTTCCACTAGTTGAGCAGGACACTGTCATGCTTCCCTTAAAGAAGGATTACATCCCTCTTTATGTTGTTTCAAGTAGACCAAAAGGAATTGTCGTACTGGCCAAGGAAACCTTGATCGATGTTTCCGCAAGTCATATAGACACAAACAAGATTACTGACAGTTCTTGGCGAATTAGATAGATAGTTACTTTGTAATGGAATGCGACTTTTTGGTGAAAAGAAAAAAATAATTCAGGATAAGCTAGTCATTTAAAAGCAGATTATGGAAGATATATCAGAGAGATATGTCTGCAAAAGCAAATGATGAACAAAAAGACAATCGACCATTCATCGAACTTAGGGTTGCAGAAGCCAAACAAAGAGATGTTATCCGAGGTAAGGTTCGGTTGGATACCGAATCCATGAAGAAAATCGGTATTACAACAGGTAACGGCAGCAGTTGCTTGGCCTGCCTATCCGGAAGATGTCAAAAAATCAATCATCAGAATGGATGGCGTAATCAGAAGAAACGCTGGTGTTTCATTAAGTGATAAGGTGATAGTTAGAAAAGCTAAGTACAGCAATGCTGAGCACATTGTTTTTGCTCCTGCGCAAATGAACGTAACACTGGATTTCGGTTTTGAAACATTTGTCAAAAGAAAGCTGCTGGGGTATCCTGTTACCGAAAAGGATACTGTCATGATTCCTGTGCTGGGAAGGGCTATGCCTTTTACTGTTGTATCATGCAAACCCGAAGGGATTGTGGTTGTGACAAACGAAACCAAGCTAGAAGTGTCTGAAAAGCCAGTTGATGAAAAATCTTTGGCAGGACGGCCAAAAATCTCATACGAAGACATCGGCGGTATGATTGACATCATCCAAAAAGTCAGGGAAATGGTTGAACTGCCACTCAAACACCCTGAACTGTTTGAAAAGTTGGGAATAGAGCCTCCTAAGGGTGTGCTGTTGCATGGACCACCCGGTGTTGGCAAAACATTGATTGCCAGAGCTGTTGCCAATGAATCACAAGCTCACTTCATCTCACTCAACGGCCCTGAAATCATGTCGAAATATTATGGTGAAAGTGAGCAGAGGCTTAGAAGCATTTTTACAGAAGCGCAGCAAAATGCTCCTACAATCATATTCATTGATGAAATTGATGCAATTGCACCTCGACGAGAAGATACAACTGGTGAAGTGGAGAGGCGAGTAGTTGCTCAGATGCTTTCATCAATGGATGGGATTACCAGCAGAGGCCAAGTCATTGTCATCGCTGCAACGAACCGTGTAAATTCCATAGATCCTGCACTGAGACGTCCTGGCAGGTTTGACCGTGAAATCGAAATTGGTGTGCCATCTGTTGAAGGAAGATACGAAATCCTACAGATCCATACTAGAGGGATGCCTCTTGCCTCTGATGTTGATCTCCGAGAAATTGCGGAGACAACGCATGGGATGGTAGGTGCCGATCTTATGGCGTTGGCGAGAGAAGCAGCCATGAGAACGCTCCGACGTTTCCTCCCTGAAATTGATTTGGATGAGGAAACCATCCCTCCTGAAGTTTTGGATAGGATGGAGGTAACCCATGCCGATTTTCTCGATGCACAGAAGGACGTCCAGCCCTCTGCATTGAGAGAAGTATTCATAGAAACACCAGACGTTTCCTTTGAAGATATTGGTGGGCTAGACCATGTAATCGAAGAGCTCAAGGAAACTGTCGAATGGCCTATCAATCAGCCAGAGGCATTCGAAAGGATGGGGATCACTCCACCACGAGGAATTCTCCTCTATGGGCCGCCTGGGACTGGAAAGACAATGCTTGCAAAAGCGGTTGCCAACGAATCAGAGGCAAACTTTATCTCCATCAAAGGGCCTGAGTTGCTGAGCAAATGGGTTGGTGAATCCGAAAAGGCAATCCGAGAAGTATTCCGAAAAGCAAGGCAGGCTGCCCCTGCTGTTATATTCTTTGATGAAATTGATTCAATAGCTCCCCGTCGTGGTATGACCAGTGACACGGCAGTTACAGAGAGGGTAATCTCTCAATTCCTTACTGAAATTGACGGATTGGAGTCCTTGAGTGATGTCGTTATCTTGGCTGGAACCAATAGGCCTGATATAATTGATCCGGCATTGCTTAGACCTGGCAGGTTTGACCGTATCATACATGTGTCAGCCCCTGACTTGGAAGGAAGAAAGGACATCCTCGACATATACACGCGGAGAATGCCATTGGCTGATGATGTCGATTTGGAAGAGATTGCGAAACTAACGGATGGTTTTGTCGGGTCTGATATCGAGGCACTTTGCCGTGAGGCAGGTATCCTTGCGCTTCGGGAGAACATCAACGCTGAAGAGGTCAAAATGAAGCATTTCCGTGAGGCACTTGGCAAGATTCATGCCACAATGACTCCTCAAGCCATCGAATATTACAATAAGCTCGAAAGAGTACTGAAAACACAGCATGGCGAAAAATCTGTAAGGATTGCTGATTTCGAGTAGGTTAGTACACAATAAACGAGTCATTTTTCTTTCTTTCTTTGCAATTTTCGAATGTGAGATTCATATCCTTTAATAATGTTAAAACCCAAAAATGAATTAATCAACACTTGAGGCTGTTCTTATGGCTTTGTCACCCGAACCTAAAATCCAAGAAAAGAAAAGAAACCGGCCACGTGCTGTGAAATGGGAAACTGAACTGCTGGAGATAATTGAGGAAACACCAGATGTCAAAACATTTAGGTTTGAAAAGCCTGATGATTGGACATTTATTCCTGGCCAATTCGTCATGGTTTTCTTCCCGGAAGTTTTCGGGAAGGCCAATCGAGCTTATTCTATCAGCTCCTCTCCGAATTCCCAATATATTGATTTGACAATAAAGCTCTATGGCGTTTTTACACATCACATGTGGACTTTGAGGGAAGGTTCATCATGGACGTTGCGGGGGCCATATGGACACTTCACTTTGGACATGGAACGAACAAACGATATTATATTGATCGGTGCCGGTGTCGGCATCACTCCTCTTATGTCAATGCTTAGATGGAGCACAGAGGAAAAAATAGACCGGCGGTTTTTGCTTCTCTACTCAAACAAGACACCTCGGGATATTGTTTTCCATGATGAAATCCAGATGATTGAAAGAATGAACCCCAATGTAACGGTTGTACACACCTTGACTCGATTGGAAGACAAATTGAAACACACATGGCCAGGATTGACCGGACGAATTTCTGCTGAGATGATTAAGGAACAAGTCGAGAGATGGCAACAACCGGGTGCTGAAATTGCAACTGTATATGGGTGTGGGCCAGCATCCATGCTTACAACCATGGAAGAGGTTATGCTTTCTCTAGGATGGCCAAAAGAAGAAATCCACTATGAAAAATTCTGGTAATCAATAAATCTTGTCCAACAGATCCTTAATCTTGATAAATGAAGAATTTGTCTCTGGCAATTGTGCTTGGTTGATCGCCGCCAAGTAGGCTGTTTGAGGATCATAGGGTATATTTTCAAAAGACAGAAGGTAGGGGTATTTGGATTTCATGATATGGATCCATTCATCAAGCAAAGAATAGACCGGATCATAATTCGGAACTTGATTGAAAATCACGTGGAATTTGACTTGGAGCGAGTTTATGGCACGTTTGTAGAAATTTTCAAGAAGATGCAGAGTTCCCTGAAACGATTGATGGTCTGGTCTGACAATTGCAAACAAACGGTCTGCAATCGTCAGTATTGTGAGCGTGAAAAAAGAAATGCCTGGTGCCAAATCAAAAATGACGATGTCATAATCCGTTTTTTTTAGATCTGAATAGAGTTGATCTCTCATAACCAAAAACCATCCCCTGTCCGACGAATGAACCTTGTCAGACGGAATAAACTGTCTATCTGCAAAAATTATGTCATATGCAATGTGATCAAAAGTATAAATGACATCCTCAAACTTCATTCTGCCATTGAGGTAGTCATTGAAAAAAATATCTGGTTGCTGCTCCAAATAAAGATTCGAAAAGCTTGGCATCATAAAATCTGTCTCTATCAACAAAACCTTCTTGCTTGCACTAAGGATGGATGCAGCATTCACCGCAAAGGTGGTCTTTCCGCTTCCTCCCTTGTACGAATGGATTAGAGCTATTTCCACAACAGTTAACCCACACCAAAATTTAAAATATTAACGGAAATCCATGGCATTATAGGGGCATAAATGATAAACGAAAAAAAATTGAGCCTTAGGGCAGAGCTGGATGGCGAAGTACTTCAACTGTTTGAACATTTGAAGGAAACCCATAACTTTAAAACAAACAGCGAATGCATCAGGTGGTGCATCACCGAAGCTGCAAAAAAAACAGATTTGCAGTTGGAAAATGAGTATGTAGAGATGATAGATGCAATGCTGAACAACCCTATAATCAAGCAAAAATTTCTCGTATTTAACAGGAATGAATTTATCCGGAAAGCACTTGGCCACTTTATTGAACATATCAGGAAAAATACCCCAAGCATTCAAAATTGGGATGTTCGATCCCAATTGCCGGAAAATGAGCTTGAAATAGCAATTGCAGTTATCAAATGCCAATCTGAGAGCGCTACAGAGATGGTCACTGTTGAAGATGTTCTCTCTGCATTGGGGAGAAAAAACTATGCCACCGTAAGAGAGTGTCTTGAAAAATTTGTGTCACAGGGAATCCTGAATAAAACCCTATACAAAGGACAAGAGTATTATCACGCAAAAAAATACTGATTAACTTTCTCTGACATAAACCACTAGATTTCCTGCATCCTCAACAATCAAGACTCTTTCTCCGTCTTGAAGATGGTTATGAATCATTCCTTCAAGCTGCGTTTCAGTGATTTTAGTGGCAAACACGTTTTCAACCTCCTCTTCAGTCAATCCTTGTGAAACTACATACAATTTTCCAGAAAGAGAGAGTGAAGCAAATTTAGATGCTTTATGGTCTCCAAATCTATATTTTTCAATGGATAAGGAGCTGACGACCTCCGCAGGATCTTTGAACTTGCTCAAAGTTTGATAAAATGCCTTGTTGCCTATTCCTTCATGGCACTCAGCCAGTAGAACAATGGTTCCTCCCTCTTTGAGGGCCTGTCTTGTATTTTCCAATCCTTTCTGTGCTTGATAGAGGCTTCTGGCGATCGCTCCTTCTACTTTTGCAATGACCAAATCAAACTTCTCTGAAAAGCTTGTCGTGAATACCTTCTTTGCTATTTCTGTAGCCTGTTCAAACGAACCCTTCAAATTTCCCACAGAAATATGATAAATTTCACTTGCAGTGCTTATCAACTGTATTCCCAATACATTTTCAACACAGAGTAAGCCGAAGGCCTCCCACAAATCCTCAAAAAGGGGGTTTGAAACCGTAACAGTCGGCAAAGACAAAGGAGAAAGGGCCCATGAATGATTTTTTTCTATGGTTTTGACTGATGCAAGCCCTGGTATCAACGATTTAACCCCGCCTGTAAAGCCTGCAAAATAGTGGGGTTCAACAGAATTGATACAAAGAATCTGCTTATACTTTTCTATGATCTTGTTCATGAAAATTGGAGTGCCTCGAGATGTTATCCCATAGTATGTGTAATTTTCTATGGCTTGATTTCCTTCGTGAATGATTAAGTTTTTTGTTTCCAAAGCAGAGGTAGGAAGTAGATTTCTCAATTCATTTTCAGTTGGTGGGGCATGGCTTCCAGTTGCAATTGCGATTGCCTCATAAGGGATTCCCAATTCATCCATGACTTCCAAGATTTCCTTTGAAGGCGTAGATCTATGTGCATCGTTGATCACAACCAACGTTGATTCGGGTTTCATGAATTGGCCGATTTTAGAAATTGCATCGAGAACTGCTCCACGATCCATTGGTGATGTTTTCTTCGGTTTGACAATTACCGGCTTCATTTCACCAGCCAAACGGTCTACTGAACCCATGGTCTGGTTTCTCTAGCGATCCTAAAATATTTATGGATTTTATCCGTCCGTTCACTTTCAATCATCTTCCCTCCAAAACCTTATATTTTGCAACGCACTACATACATTGTACAGGTTCAGAAGAACAATTTTGCGAAATGGGAAAATCTGGAATTGTACAGATAAGAAGTAGTCCCAAATGGGTCATCCCAATGCGATAGCGGTGAAATCGTCTGCCAAGCCGTCTGAGGCATGTCTGCATCAGCGGCTAAATAAGTTTCCTCGCGGAACTTGACGATATTTCACCATGTGTATGAACATAAAAGCATTTTTCTGTTGAAATAATGGTTAACTATTTTCGGACAAGCTTCTGCACTTTTCAAATGAATTATATTTCTGCGTCATCTTTTTATTCTTCGTAGATACTATAGCTTGAGGACATTTGGTCAACATTGTAACAGTATCTGCCGCGGACCTTCCAATTGAGATTGCCAATAGATATGACATAGACATTATACCTGCTAATGTATGGTTTGGCCCTCACAAGTATATTGAAGACAAAGACATCACTAAGCATGATTTCTATGAAATGTTAACAACCAGTGAGTATGTTCCGAGAACTACGCATGCACCCCCGAGCTCCTTTTTGAAAGTGTTTAGGAAATACAAGGGAGAACCAACTCTTGCAATACTTACTAGCCCCAAATTGTCTCCCTTTTATGCTTCAGCTGAAATTGCAATCAATGCCTTCAATTTGGATCATGTAGCATTATTTGATTCTGGCACTGTTTCCATGGGTTTAGGACTTCAAGTGATTATAGCAGCTACTATGGCAGAGCAAGGCTATCAGATTCCAGATATTGTCGAACGGTTGAACACCGCCAAGAAAAACCAGGCCTTATATGTGTTGATCGACACTCTCAAATACATAGTCAGGGGAGGTAGAGCAGGAAAAGCGCAGGAAGTAATTGCAGGGCTTCTGAACCTTAAACCTATCCTGCAGGTTGCTGATGGGGAATTGCACCCCGCAGGTACAAGCTTTGGGCAAGAAAAGGGTAAAGAGAAAATTCTTCAAGAGCTCCATATGAAATACCAGAATCAGAAGAACATTCTTGCTTCCGTAATGTTTTCAACGAACCCATTGGATGCACAGGATTTTGCAGCAGAATTGGAACGAAGAATAGATGCTCAACAGCTATATATGGCACGAGTTGGCTCAAGTGTTGGTTCAAATGTTGGGCCCAATGCATTGGCTGTCGCCGTTATCCCTTCACCACTGTAATATGCTGGTGCCTGTCGTTTATGAAGTTACTTAACATCACTAAAAGATCTCTTACACTAATTCCAGAAAATGATGATGACATTTATGTGCTCTATACTTCTATAAGAGAAGGCGATCTTGTTCAAGCCAAAACAAGCCGTCGAGTGAAAGCAAAAGACGAGGACAGCCGGGATGATTCAAAAAGAGAGACTGTCACACTTGAAATTACCGTGGAAAAAATTGAATATGGATCATATGGTAATCCATTGAGACTAACAGGTCCCATTGTTTCCTCCTCCAACCCAAATATTCCATTAGGATCCTACCATACTCTTTCAATAGTACCCTACATGGAGTTGACAATTACTCGTTCTCAATGGCATGATGCTGAATTGGATCAACTCAATACTCCTACAATCAATTCATCAAAAACCATGCTGATTGTTATTGATGACGAAGGTTGTATTCTTGCCGATGTAGGAAATTTTGCGACAAAAACACTTCTTGAAATGGAATTTAACCTGCCGAGAAAAACCCATCCTGATCAGTTTGAAGATGCGTTGACAAAACATTTTCTGGGCATTCTTTCTCATCTGAATAATCTTGCTCCCCATTATGACTGCATTGTGGTTGGCGGTCCGGGTTTTATCAAGGATGAATTTATTGAGTTCATCCGTAAAAGGATGCCAACCTATAAGGAAAAACTGCTGTCTTTACCATTGAAATCAAGTGGAAAGGCTGGACT
>JALUTL010000425.1:0-8355 GCA_027016475.1 Candidatus Heimdallarchaeota archaeon | reverse complement strand
CATTGACGGCGATGAGGTAGTTATGTTTGGTATGGGTGCACTCAAAGGTGCAGGAGATATTGCTATCAATACCATGCTTGAAGCAAGGGAGGAGGGTGAGTTTATGGAAAGATTTCTTCAAACGCTCCGTACGAATGATTCCCTGGCGATATATAGAATAAATCAAGCGGAAAGAGGTGCAGAAATCGGAGCCATTGACCAACTTGCTGTATTGGATACAATGTTGCATTCTTCTGTGGATTTTAGAAATCGATTCGAAACGGTTGCGAAAAACGTAAGAAATTTTGGAGGGAAAGTGCTTGTCATTAGTAGCAACCATCCATACAAAGATCAAATCTTACATTTGGGGGGGCTTGTTGGCATATTGAGATTCCCTCTTCCCTTATGAGATATACTTATATGGTTTAAATCCCAAAGTCAATTTTAGCTATATCCTTTTATATCTCTTTCATCCAAAAATAAGTATTCCTTGTTGTAGGTAAAATTACTGGTTGTCCAAAGTATCCATAATTCCTATGAAAAATCGCTTTGGCCTAAAAACCAAAGATTTTTTTGTGTTAATTAGGGGTAGCGCTACAATTATTAAATTGTGTGTATAATAATTTATTGAAATCCGATGTCCATATACACATTGCCATATCCTGCACTAGAGATACTCAAAATTCTTTCCAAGCACGGTAGTCTGACTGCCAAGGAAATTCAGGAGTATCTTGGTGAGGATGTCGAGCCAAAAGCAATCAAGTACGCACTTCGGAGACTATTGGAAAACAAAGTAATCTATCGAGTGCCAAACTTGCTTGATATGAGGTCGGTTTACTACAGGACAGCAACTAGGGAAGAGCTCTCAGAATTGGTGAATGACCTTTCTCCAGAAATAACAGAGCAAATTTTGCAGGCAATGCAGCAAGGAAACAACAATTTCATGCAAACCTAAAGTTTCGTTTCAGTTTTTAGCCGATTGATGATCATGCCTGAGGTTTTGACTGCCATATAGTTGTTTGCTACTTGTATCGCCGCTGAAAGCTTAGATTCTGAATTGGAATAGATTGTAAACAGTGGGTCGCCTTCCTTAACAAAAGCACCTATCCGAGTGTGCAATACCAACCCACTTTCCTTGCTACTAGGTGTACCTGCTGCTGAGCATATCAGTTTGACTCCCCGATTTGAAATGGATCGAACATAGCCATCCTGTGTTGCACAGATTGTGTGAGTGTATTCTCCCACTGGAACGCTGTCAGACGTTACTTTTGGATCTCCACCTTGGGCTTCAATGATTTCCTTGAATTTCTGCAATGCCTTGCCGGAGTTTATCAGCTCTCTCGCCATCAATGCACCCTTATTTGGTGCCACTACTCCACCCATCTCAAGCAACGTACCTGCCAATTCTATAGATTTGGCAAATGCGGTGTTTTTCACACTTCCCTCCAAAATCTGCAATGCTTCTTTTGCTTCCAATGCAGGACCTACGTTGTTTCCAATAGGAATGTCTCCGAATGTCATTGCAGCCTCTACATTGATGCCAACATTATGGCACAATCCTACCAAACGATGTCCAAAGTTTACAGCATCCTCAGGAGTTTGCATTTTTGTATACTTTCCTGTTGGGATGTCTATCACTAGATTCTTTATGCCCATGGCAATTTTGGTTGAAATGATTGCAGAAAGCATTTGATCACGTGGGTCTATGTCAAGGAACTTTTTGACCTTCGCGACAATCCCGTCCATTGGGCTCAACTTCAGTGGTTCATTATGAACAATCATTCCCCGTACTTGGGGTGCAATCTCACTGACCTCTTCAGGTGAAAAATCTATGTTCGCCAAAACTTCCATTGAATCAGCTGTGCCTGAAGGGGAGGTAATCGCTCTACTGCTTGTTTTTGGAATAAGCAATCCTGCTGATGCAACTATTGGCACAATGATCAATGAAACCTTGTTTCCCGGAACACCCCCAATTGAATGCTTGTCGAAGGTTTTTTCCTGAAAATCAAACTGCGTACCCTGCTCCGCCATGCTTTTTGCAAATGCAGTCATCTCTTCTTCAGAAAATCCTTGGAAAGCACTGGTCATAACAAATGAGCTTATTTCCAAGCTGATGTATGTTCTTTTTGAAATATCATTTACAATAGAATGTACCTCTGCCTTGGTCCACGGTCTACCCGTCATTTTTTGCTTGATCAGCTCCAAGCTCGAAGGAGTTCTTCGATTGGCTATCAATACAATGTCTCCTTCTTTGACATTCAACCATTTGGCATCCTCGACTGAAATTCCTACAACATTGTCCTCAATTATGCCTTCGGTCACGATAGGTGTTGCTGAAAAAGATTTCTCTGACACCTCGCTTTTCACCGTTACAATTGCTGTATGTCGAAATCTCAGTTTAGACGCTGTTTGGTGCGATATCATCACTATTGGGTCAACTGCACGAGTATCGAGGATTTTAACAGGTAAATTGATCACATAAGGACAAAGGCATCACCTGATAAAAATCTTTCATTAATTATGGTCTGATTGCACTTGATTCTACAATTCTAGTGTATAATCTGCCACATTTTTCAACGATATCGAAAATCCAGGTTCAAATCCCAAAATTGCCGTCTTCATCCCCTTCTCTTTGAGCTTCATCAGTATCGGAGTGCATTTGGCATCCCGGCTGGCCAACAGAAGTATATTTCCTCCTCCCCTTTTTGCAAGATCCAATGACAAAATGGCCATCTGGATATGCACATCCTCCAATGCCACGATAGGTGTATAACCGTTGTTTATTACAGCTTGTATCAGTCCCTCACTGGCATGCCTATTAAGTATAACGTATTTTTCACCGATTGATCCAAGTTTGTGTGCAATCTCATCAATGTCATCCAATTTTATTTGCTTATTTCCGACTTTTCGGAGAATATTGGGGCCATCAACCACTACCGAAATCGTTTCCTTTCTTCTCAGCAAGTTTCGTATTGCCTGCCATCTTCCCCCTTCCTGTTTCTGCGTAGTTATTGAAATTCTCCTCCGTTATGCTTCTGCTGCTTCCAACAAGAACTCCAATGAAAAAGGTGATTTCCGCTGTTCATTCGGTTTGATATAAACTACCTCACCTTCTCTTCTTACCATTACCGCTTTGCTGTCCGCCAACTCAACTACAGCCCTGTGCACAATTTCGATCGGCAAATTGAGGCTCTTGGCAAGATCACGCATCCGGATTTCTGTCCCAATACTTTCAATGATGGCCAAGGCCCGATACTTTTGGTCGTAAACCAGAATGTCCTTGAAATAGGAAATGGCCTCCTCGAACCCCTGAACCTTCTCTCTAAGCAACCTGATTTCCTTCTCCATCTTGTCTTTCTCTTCTTGACTAATGGAGACTCGTCCTTCATACTGCTGAAGTATGCTTTTGCTCTCTTGTAGCTCTTTTTCCAGTTTCGATTTCAAATCTTCCAAATCATTGATTTTAGCCTGTGCCTGTTCCAATGCGGTATTCGTTTGCCGCAATTCACTTTCCAATGCATTCAACTTTTCCGAAAGCTGTGAAATTTGGGCTTTCAGTTTCGAATTGTCTCCTTCGAGCTGTTGAGCCTGAAGGCTTTTCTCTTCTAACTCCAGCTTGATCCTTCTTAGTTCCTCATTTCTTTCGACTTCCTTTGATTTAATCTCAAACAGCTCGTTTTGCGCTTGCTCATATTTTTCCTGAAGCTGCGCAATGAACTCATTTGACACACTGCTTTGGCGAGAAAGCAATTCCCGTTCCCTTTCAGTCAGCTCTCGAACCATTTCCCGCAACTGCTCCATTTCTTTGAGCCTCTCCTGTGCTTGGCGGTTTTCATTTTGGAGCAATGCTATCTGATTGTCCTTTTCAGCCAACACCATCTGCATTTCTTCCATATCTCCGGAAGATTCCAGCATTCTTCCTCCCAAAATGTTAACCTGGTCTTCCATTTGCTTCAAGCTGATCATTAGATTCTCAATTTCCTCATTCTTCTGATTGAGTTCTGTTCTCAGCACAGTCAATTCGTTTTGAAGCCTCAGATTTTCTGATTGCAGATCGGAGTAACTTTCTGTTTGGCTAATGAGGTGTGTTTCATAATCCGATAGCCTGGCGTCCTTATCTCGTTCTTCTGCGATCAAATCCTGCATCCTCTGAAATTCTCTCAAAATCTCTTCCTTCACAATATCATTCATGGACAAGGAATTTTCAATGCCTGCCCGGATATATCGCGCAGCAGTTGCAACCAGCTTCAAATGGATGTTGTTTTTGTAGAAGTTCAAAAAGAAGTCTCTGTACTGTTGACTCAACTCATTTATATCACTGTAGGTAAATGAGGATTTTCCCTGCTGGGTAAACTGGGTCTTGATAGTCTCTGACTGTTCCCTTATCTGTCGCTCCACTTCAAGCTTTTCATTCATCATCTTCGCTAGGAAATCGAGGATTGATTCCCTGATTACTGATATATTGGAATTGACATTTGGAGTTGCCGCATCAGCACTCATTTCATTACAAAATTAAATCTCATAGATAAAGCCTTTTCCCTTCAAAAAGGGAGTTATATTACTTTTCTGTCATGAAAAGTTGTTCAAATCTATCAGCTCTATACCTATTTCCTTTGCAAATTCCACTATTCGGGCATCCCTGTAAAATTCGAGAAAATATATCTCCCGTATGCCTGAGTTGGCTATCAGCTTAAAGCAATTAAAGCATGGTGAGGCGGTGACATATATTGCTGCCCCTTCTATCTTCACTCCATGCTTTGCCGCCTGTATGATTGCATTTGCCTCTGCATGAACCGTCCTAATGCAATGACCATTTTCAATCAGGCATCCGACCTCGGTACAGTGGGGCAGTCCTCTTAACGATCCATTGTACCCTGTCGAAAGAATGTTCTTGTCCTTGATGATGACTGCTCCCACTTGCTTCCGTGGACAGGTGCTTCTTGTTGCGACCTGCTTGGCCAAATCTCCGAAATACCTTTCCCAACTCGGTCGGTCTTTCACAGGTTGTCTTATGTCTAACCAACTTAAAAAAACAGAGACTTAGGATGGGACAACAGTCTGCCTTTGGGAGAAAAATAGCATCACTTTCTTGTGTCTCTTCATCAGTCACTTAAGGCCTGATTACCAACATCCAGGTTTTTTCCCATTCTCCTTCTCCGCAGGAAGACAATTACGGCTATAAGCCCAATGGGAGAACCATACAGCAGAAGGATGGATTTGAGAGGCAGCATGAAGAGTGACAGCCCATAGCCTGTGTGAAGGATACTTCCCCATTCCTTTGGAGGAGACGGGTTGACAATGGTGACGTTGCTGTCGTCACTCAGGACATACGAGGAAAGGTAGCTTTCACTTTCCACAAAACTCAGGGTATGGTTTCCTTCATACAGTTCGTCAGGCCTGATTGGTTGAACCTGACATAGAAGGACGTGTTGAAGTGGTTGAGACCAGGTTTGAGTTCAAGCTGAGGATTCCATTCCCATTCAATGAAATAGTCGCAATGATCTCCTTCGCCTTCAACAATAAATGGGCTAAATCAAAAATCATAAGATGATCCAAGAAAGAACCTCGATTCAGTAAAGGTAAGATTGGAAGGGAGAGTCGGTGGAGGGTCATAACGTATCCTGTCAACCAATGCCATAATATCATCATTATTGCCTCCGACTTTGACAGCCACTGCATTAGGATTCCAATACTCAAGTGTCACATTGAAGCCCACATAAGAGAATCTTGAAAGATTAAAATTCGTGAAGCGGTGCGGGCTGGTGCTGTTCAGTTGCGAAGACACAATGCCATACTGATGGATGATGATGCGGGAGTGCAACCTGGAATCAGGATTATATTCTGCATTGGCTGGGATGCTGGCCAGGAGAAATATTGTGCTGAGGATCAACGGGATGCCTGCTTTCATTTTGGTCACTTAGTACTGTATTTCAGTTACCTGAATGAAGTCAAAAATGTTGTCAGCATAGACTGAAACATGGCCGTTGTATGGCCAATCCCAATCAAAGTAATACAGGGAAGCAATGTCTGGATCCATATCCCTGATCAGTTCCATATCATTGTCCCAACCAGTTGAATTTATTCCATCTTTAAAGCAGCTGGCTGGAATGATGTCCCATCGCATGTTGTAGTCTGGTTCAACTTCCCAATTAAGATCATAAGTTTTGCCCATAATGAAATTAGGGCATGCAAAATCATAATATTGGTCAGCTAGCCCAAACTTCATATGACCAAATTCATGGGCAAAGGCAAAATGATCGCCTGCAAAAGGATCAAATGTATTGAAGTAAACCCAAGTACTATGTGAATTAACAGATGGAGACTGTGATGAATAATACGACCTCGAACCGCTAGCAAATGGCTGATCACCTTTATCAGGGATGTCATCCCAGAAAACGTTGAAGTCCCCACGATTTGCACATTGCCAATAAATTGTACAACTGTCTGGAATGATATTCCACCTGATCCACTGGTTGGTATAGATCACCTGCCCCTTGAAAAGCATGAACATGGTATCCACAAAGTATTTGAAGCCGTCTCGTATATCAATCTTCACACTACTGCTCGGAGTCCAATCAGTATGCAGAGAAAGCGGTTCGTCCTTGATCAGGACGGGCCAAGACAGAGTTTCTTTGAAGTTCCATGAATCCAGCATCCACACTTCAGACCAGCAGGCGCTGCACGGCACATAGACCTTGAACTCAATCTTGAAAATCTTGGCAGGGGAAACAAAGTTCTTGATCTCATTCCATACAACTGTGTTACCAGACTTATAGATTTTGCGTGTCACATACTGATCGTTGATGTAGAGGTACAGGTAGCGGGTATATTGAGAATTAGAATAGAAGGTGGCTTCAAGCGCAGGATTTCCGGGAGTAACGCCATCATAACCTGCCAAAAATACGTACAAAGGCTTGGCAAAGGTGCGGTACGGATAGGAATGGTCAGATACCTCTCTTGGGTCATCATATGCATCCATGGACAGCATGGTCATTGAACCGGATATCATTGATACTTCATGAAGCTTCCAGCCTTCATTGTTTGCTCCCCAAGTGATTTCAAGGGTGGGTAGAACAGATTTGCGTTCTGTGAACCATCCATAGACATTGGAGAATTCAATCGTCTGTATTGCCGATGTTCCCAACGTTGTAGTCTCGGCTTTCATATAGCCGTCATTATAGATGTGGAAAATTCTTTGGTAGGACTCATTATTGTTCTGGATCTTGATCCGTAGTTTAGCAGTCGGATCCAGCCGTGTGGGTGTGACCATGAATTCCAATCTAGCTGTACTCTCCAGAGGGAAATAAATCTTCTGCCTCCACAAGGGATTCTCTACAGAAGAGGAGAGGGTTGTCATACCTTGCTCAGTAGCATGATCTACTTTTGACATTTGAACCGGTGGGTTGTCTTCTGCATTTAAATCATCTTCCAGTGGAATTGTTTTGTTCAAAATTTTGCGGGATGATCCTTGTAGAACTGCCGTCTTTTTGTAAATGGTTCGACATCAGGCACTCGCAAGCTTGGTTTCTTTTGCTTTTGTGCGTCGGCCTGCGCCATTGATGGATCAAATCCATTGCCATGTTCCTTCTGACCTGTATTGTCATCAGACAGTTTTCCATTTTGTCCATAAGCTGGAGCTATCAAGGACAAAAGGAGAATGATTGTTAAAAGATAGGGTTTTTTTCTCCTCATAAGTCGGAAAAAACCCATGTATATATTTCGAATGTAGGAAAGTTGGATGCACATAGATTGATGTGACATGATTCTTCTTTACTCCAAATTTACAAGTGGTTGATTTTATCCAAAATAAGGTTGCTGCTTTTCAGTTAAAGGCTAGTGTTAAAGTTTACTATGATTATTGGATTGTAACAATAAAAAGGGATTACGTTTCTGCAGTGACGACCCTTTCATTTAAACAAAACAAGAAATGGTACCTACCACTATGCTTACAAACTTCTTCTTCATGTATTATTCATGGCATCCACAGGAATCATACACACTCCAAAAGGAGACATGCGTTTCGAACTTTACGATGATGCAACCCCTAATACAGTAAAAAATTTCGTAAGCCTCATCCAATCCGGTTTCTATGATGATGCGGCATTCCATCGGGTCATTCCTGAATTTGTTGCACAAGGCGGTTGTCCACACAAAACTGGTACGGGTGATCCTGGCTATCGCATCAGGTGTGAAGTTACTGCACCAAGGCAGAAGCATGTACTAGGAGCCCTTTCAATGGCGCACGCTGGCCGCGATACTGGTGGTTCCCAATTCTTCATTGTGCTGGACGAGCGAAACACAAAACATCTTGACGGGAATCATACTGTTTTTGGGAAATTGGTTGACGAAGAAAGTATTGCTGTTGCAATGAAGCTC
>JALUTL010000424.1 GCA_027016475.1 Candidatus Heimdallarchaeota archaeon | reverse complement strand
TCTGCAAGAATTGAATATATTCTTCATAACTGCATTCTCGCTCTTTTAGAATATCCTGGTTCAACTCTTTTGGGTATTAATCGAATGCTTGCAGATGCGGATTATCGAAAACTTGTGGTAGCTAAAATTCAAGACCCAGTAGTAAAATCTTTCTGGACACAAGAGTTTGCAAGATATACTCAACGATATGAGGTCGAAGCTACTGCAGCAATTCAAAATAAAGTAGGACAGTTTATTGCCAATCCTTTAATTAGAAATATTGTTGGTCAACCAAAGTCATCTTTTGATATCAGAGAGGTAATGGACAACAAAAAAATTTTCAAAATTTTTATTGCAGGGGATATGGTTGCATACATTACATTGGGTGAAATTCCATTTGACCTCAATGGACTTGCCCAAGAACTTTCCAAAGTGTTCCGACCGGAAAACGTCAAATTGTATGAAGATTCGGGCACAATTATTGTCATGGATCGATTCAAGGTCAATGAGGAAGGAGTTACTGGAGAAGGAATAGTTGCTGACCGTATCAAGGCAATTTGGGAATCCTTCAAAGAAGCCCAAAAATCATCTTCATAATTTTCTGCCTTTTGTCTAGTAATCATGGTAGTCCATAAATAAACAGATGTGTATTGGCACTTGACAAATGACCACAACCCTGAAAAACGAATTCGGAAACTATGCTTCTGAAATTGTAGAGTTTTTTCTAAAGCAAGGAATTGCTGTAGGAGATTTTCTGGTTGTTGAAACAAAAAATGCCATCGTTAAGGGGCACCTCCTGCCTCAAACAGAGATGGGAAACCCCAACGCCATTGTCCTAAAGCAAAAAAACGGGTACAACGTAGGAATTACGTATTCAACTGACATCAAAATCACAAAAACTGGTGAATCATTTCAACTTGAAAAATTCCCTGCTGCAAAACTGGATCAGCAAAAGAACCTTCCCAATATTTCTCTTCTTGCAACTGGAGGAACAATAGCCAGTAGAATTGATTATTTTACAGGCGGGGTATATATGGCAAGTAAACCTGAAGAGGTATTCGCAAGCCTTCCTGAGCTATTTGACGAAGTTGAATTCAAGACCATTACTCCTCTGTTCCAGATGGCCAGTGAGGACATTGGCTACAAGCAATGGCAACATATAGCTGAAGAAGTAGCTAAGGAATTTGAAGAAGGAACCCAAGGAATTGTAATCATGCACGGCACTGATATGATGGGCTACACCTCAGCTGCACTTAGCTTCATGGTTCAAAACCTTCCAGCACCTGTAGCAATGACAGGTGGACAAAGATCTTCTGATCGGGGGTCGTTTGATGGTGCCCTGAACTTAATTTCTGCGGCCAGAGTTGCAGCTAACGCTAATTTTTCCCATATTGCAGTTGTCATGCATGAATCAACCCATGACAACAATTGCCTAATTTCTCCAGGCACTCGAGTCAGAAAAATGCACACTTCCCGCCGAGACGCCTTCAAAACCATTGGTGACATTCCTTACGGAAGAATATCGGAGCTTGGAGAAATAACTTTGCTCCGCGATGATCTTCGACCAAGACAACCCAAGGCTGAACCTGTGCTCAATACAAAGTATGATCCTAAGGTTGCATTAATCAAAATTTATCCCGGATCAGATCCCGACATACTTCAATGGTACATTGACAAAGGAACCAAAGGAATCATTATTGAAGGTACAGGACTTGGGCATACTCCAACATTTCCACCCGAAGATGAGCAAAACCGTTCATGGCTTGAGCCTATCAAAAGGGCGATTGAACAGGAGGTCTTCATTGGAATGACCAGTCAGTGCATATACGGACGAACACATCCGTTTGTGTACCGTGCATTGCGGGCGAATTATCGGGCTGGCGTTACCTATTTGGAAGACATGCTGGCAGAAACTGCATTGGTAAAACTTGGATGGGTACTTGGCAACACTCAAAATATGAATGAAATCAAGGAAAAAATGACTCGGAATCTTGTGGGAGAGATTACAACCAGAACAAACTATGGAGGGTACATGTAGGTGAAATTCCAAACAAAGGCACCAGAAACAATAGATTTTGAAAATGAAGGACTGATGGTAGGACTGGAGTTCCATCAGCAACTGTATGCACCTTATAATGAACAACATTCAAGGCCATTGGAACGGGAACATGGTTCCAAGCTTTTCTGTCCGTGTCCTGCCATGATACGAGAAGATGACCATGACTTCACCGTTGAAAGAGAACTTCGTGCAGTCAGTGGTGAAACTGGAGAGATTGACATAGCAGCCCATTTTGAAAAGACAAAGAAACAGAAGATATTTTATCAGGGTAACTTTGATACAACCTGTCTTGTTGAATTGGATGAAGAACCCATATTTCCCATAAATCCCACTGCGTTGTTCCGTGCGATCGCAATTGCAAGAAAACTGTTCAATTTGGAAATTTTTGATGAAATTTTGGTTTGCAGAAAAACAATCATTGATGGGTCAAACACAAGTGGATTCCAACGCACTGCTCAAATTGCATATGGTGGTGCAGAATCATATATTTTGGTCAATGACAAAAAAATAGGGATCTATCAGGCAAACATTGAAGAAGATTCAGCCAAAAATGTCGGAAAGGATGAAAAAGGAAGATACTTTAGACTTGACCGGCTCGGAATTCCTCTTATTGAAATTGCTACACATCCAGACATGAGAACCCCTCAAGAAGTGTACGACACCGCCTTGCGTATTGGCACTCTTCTTAGAACAACAGGATTTGTCAAACGAGGTTTGGGAACTATCAGGCAGGATATCAATGTTTCAGTAAAACGAGGCACGAGGATTGAAATCAAAGGAGTCCAAAACTTGGACATACTACCGACCTATGTCAAAAACGAAGCCATTCGCCAACTAAGAATGATTGAATTCTTGGACATATTGAAGGAACGAGGGCTTACAAAGAGATCTGTAAATTCAATCAAGCCCGTGGATGTCACAAAAATTTTTGCAAACTGCAAGGCCAAATTTATAGCTAAAGCCTTGAAACAAAAGAAGAAAGTCATTGGTGCACGTCTTCCAAAATTGAACGGTTTGTTGGTTTATGAGTTACAACCCAATTACAGAGTGGGAACAGAGCTTTCTGAAATTGCAAAAGTCACTTCAAGTGCCGGAGGCATTCTGCATAGCGATGAACTTCCAAAATTTGGCATAACACAGGAAGAAAAGGATGAAGTCTCTAAAACCCTCAATTTGAAGGACAATGATGGTTTCATGCTTGTGGTCGGTTCTGAGGAAGTTGGTTACAATTCAATCAACAATATTAGGAACACATTCAAGATTTGGCTGGATTCGGAACCAATTCCATATGAGGTAAGATCTCCTCGCCCTGATGGAACTACTGGATTTCTCCGTCCTTTACCTGGTCAAGCACGAATGTATCCCGAAACTGATTCTCCTCCAATTGAAATTTCTTCAGACTATTTGGCACAAATTGATGAAATCCATTTTGAAATGCCTGAAGAACGATTGGAAAGGTATATCAAAAAGCTCAAGCTGCCTGAAGACATTGCAAAACAGCTCTACAATCATCCAGACAACACATTGTTTGAGGAAATCATCTCCAATTTCAAGATCAAACCAACATTGGTGGCAACAACCATATTGCAGGACATTGTTGACCTGAGAAGAAAAGGGATGGATGTCTCAAAGATCACTGATGCACTTCTCAAAACCATTTTCCAATTGATTTCAGAAGAAAAACTAACCAGTGCATCTATTGTTCCCATTTTACAGAGTGTTTGTGAATCAAATGAAACAATGACACCACAACAGGCCGTCGAAAAATTCAGCATCAAGCCAATACCCAAGGAAGAAATCGAATCCGTTGTTGAAGAAATCATTTCGCAGAATATCCAACTTGTAAAGGAAAAGAGAATGGGAGCAATGGGACTCATTATGGGACGAACTATGGCAAAATTTGGAGGAAAGGCTGACGGAAAAGTGGTCAGTGGCATAGTCAGACAAAAGCTGAGCCAATACTAGACTATTCCAAAAAGAATGCTAAACATTCCAAACAGAAAGTAATACAGTCCAAATCCAACTATTCCCTTTTTCATATCTAATTGGGAGACAAACAAGATACCTGTTGTAACATCCAAAAATTCAGGAAAATCAATTTGAACAAAAAAGGGGATAGAAAATCCAGAGAGTAGCTTTCCAATTCCCACAAAAATTCCAAGAACAACTGAAGTGGCAATCAGGTTGAATATGTCCTTGATCCGTTGCGCCTCTACATTGGCAACAAAACTGTTTTCGAACTGACGCATTGGCCTGAAGTCTTCCAAGAACTGCTCCAACACTTCATTTCGATCCACTGGATCCAGATGCAATGTGGCTACCAAAACTGTAGCCACAATCTCTTGCGGGATGGATAGTCCTTTTTTGACAGATGGTAAGGAAGAACTTTCCAATGTCCAAACATCAATATACTTCTCGAAATGCAGAAGATCCCGATGGGTCGAAGGAAGATTCATGGCAAGATCATTCATTGCCTCAGTTATTCCTCTTGGATCATAGTTGATTCTGAACAGTGAAAAAAGATAGGCAAAAATGAGATATGCAAACCCAAGCATTGCAAAACTGTCCTTCAGACCTATGCTCAATGTGAAGTAAACCAAAGGAATTCCGAACAGAACCAACATTCGCAAAGAAAGCTTGTCGGACAGCATATTCATCTCTTTTTCCAGAATAATCAATTCATTGTTCCCTCTTCGTCGTGGAGAAGATATCAGACTCGATTCAATGGAATAGTCAGGTTCGACCCCAATTTGCAGGGCCAGCTGGTTTTCTAACCTAGGATACAAAAGCCCTTTCTTATGATAGCTTACCCTCAACACATCATACAAATACTCTTGAATCCTTTCTTTTGTCCTTCTGTTCCTGTTCTTTTCCTGCCTTGCTATCTCCCTTGACACCAACCTCTCAAAAGGAAGCGAAAGAAGAACCAGCCATGGATGAGATGTAAAAGCAAGGCTGAGAACAACAAGACCAAGAAACGGAAAATTCAGTTTGGACATGAACCACCCGACAGACACATTCCCCACGCCTCAAATGTTCCACTTAAATCAGTCAGTTTGGAAATCACTGCCTCAGCGATACTGAACAGTACAAGAGCAACTGCACCCAAAAGGACTGCATAGAGCAGTATAATTCCTATTTCTTCTGTTACGCCCATACAAAACAATTCAAACTTGACTATAAAAAGTACTAAAAAATCCGCCCATTTATACTGAAATTGCTATACAAACTCATGACAAGGAAAAAAAGCGTCTTCTATACCTCGTTGACCATCATGATAATTTTCCTCCTGCTTGGATATACATTGATTATGATAATTTTCGGCAAAATCTTGGCAAATACCATCTATGCAGAAATCCACTACAAATTTATTTTTAAATTCCTCAGCACTGTCAAAATATATTTTCTTCACTTGAATGTCATGGCATTCAATGGATGGAATCAGCCTATCAATGATTCAATTCCTGTAAATCTCCATCTTGCTGACAATGAAGGACGAACCATCAATGAAACCAAATTGGATCTGATTTCTCTATTGGTCGATGGAGAAGTATTTACTTTTGACACAATATCACATCCGGATTCCTCTTCAATTTATGTCAATGTAACGTTGATTCCTATCCCTCCAGCCCGCTTTATGCCTACAGCCAACTCTTCTTTTGTTCTGTCAACAAATGAAGCTATTTTGGAGGCAGGGACATGAAGGTAGTGGAATTGGGACTTTCCATTACATATTATCTCTTGGTTGTAATTTTTGCTTTTGCAATTGTTGTCTCATCATCAAGCTGCATTCTCAATACACCACTGCTCATTCAGGTTGTACGTTTTTGGAGTGAACTGCCATGAATCAATTCATTTCCGTACTGCTTAATACATCTGTCCTGATTCTGATAGCTATGGCCCTTGCCATGACTTTACAGACTAGTTGCCCTTTGTGATATCCTTTTCAATGTTCTCTTCGAACAACTCGAAATAAAGATCCTGGAATACTTTCTTTGTCTCCTCGATAAGCTTTTCACCTTTGGGAGTAATGGTATAGTACTTTCTGTTGGGAAATGGATTCTGCTCCACAATTTCCACAAACCCCTCCCTATTCAGCTTGTACAGGACAGCATAGGATGTCACAGTTGCAGGAGCAAATCCAAAACGCTCTTTGATGTCGTTCCTCAACTCATAGGCATACTTTTTTTTCTCCTTCAGCAAAATGAGAATCCAAATGTAAAGGTTTTCGACCATAAGCTTTTTGCGCAATCTGTCAAGGGGCTTGAAACTTTCTTCATCCATAGCAAATTCGCCTCTAACACAGCTTCATTTTCTAGATTTATAAATGAACCACTGAAACGACAATTTCAGCCAAATTATTTTCATTTTTTTGATCCATTCATCCCAAACAATTATTGAAGGTTAGTCCGAAAAAATTGTATGAAAGTACCATATGGACTGCCCCTTGATTTCCATGATGATGGTACACCGATCTTCAATAGGGGCGATTTCATCAGAGACCCTATTCCAATGAATGGTGCAAACTATCCTGTTCTTTACCAAAATCTCATTCTCCCAGAACACAGGGCATTAAACCCCAGTATCCAATTTAACCTCCATGTTCTGCCTCCAGCAACAGATCAGCCAACGACATCACTGCTCAGCGGAATCACTGAATATGGACGGATCATTCAGGCATTGGATCCAAACTGTACAGTGGCAATCCAAAAGAGGACATCAAAGACAAAAGTACAAAGGTTTTATCTTTACCATCTCAAACCTCTGCAATTTTGTGTAGTTCCTCCAAGATATGATACACAACTCATCAACAACTCCTCAGAAAAACCCGCAAAATTTTTTGAACTAAAGGCAAAGGAAGACACAAGAAACATCGAAGACCTTCTCGAACTGAACGGGCTGGGATATACCATGACCATGACAGCAACTCTTGAACCGAACAAAAATTATGATGAACTTCCGATTCCTGAAATCAGACCAGGGCTGGAACAATTCAAAATATTGATTCCACGACCCCTGTATACCATATATACCCTAAATCCACAGGCATTTTCATTTATCGACCCTCCAAACCACGCCTTCTTTTCAGGTGCAGTCTGATTTTTTTCCTTGAATCCAATCCACCACTACAGGACACTTAAACCCTTTTGAAAAATTGCATCCATCGTCAAGTTCCGATAGGAACTTATTTAGCCGCTGAAGCAGACAAGCTTCAGACAGCTTGGCGAGATGATTTCGCCACTATCCCATCGGGCAAACCCCTTTGGGACTACTTTTCTCAGGATGTTGATTACCCCATTGATGTCGGCATTCCATTCAATTCCGCATGTCCTGCACCTGTACAGGCCCCGATGCACCCGATTGCTTTTCCTGACGG
>JALUTL010000423.1 GCA_027016475.1 Candidatus Heimdallarchaeota archaeon | reverse complement strand
AGACGAAGTTTCCGAAAATCCAACCAATCGCAACTCAACAAGTCGATATAGAAACCATGCTAAGAAAGCGCCTTATTGAAGAATACCGTGAATTTGCTAAACTGTTGGCAAAAGAGGCGCCCCAAGATAGTGATTTGGTGTCTTATATTGAGAAAGTAAAGGCTGAAAAGGCGGATCAAATACAAATTCTTACTGCCGCGGACATCCCCGCTATCAGTAAATTGTCCACAGGCTCACCAAATCTGGACGCACTGGTCGGAGGCGGTCTTGATCCAAAGTCACTCACAGAGATCTATGGTGAACCTGGCACAGGAAAAACTCAAATCCTCTTTCAGATTGCAGTTGCTACTACTTTGACCAATCATTCTGCTGAAGTTGTATTCATTGATACGGAAGGGACATTTCATGCATCCCGTATCAAAGAGCTGGCCAAGCGGTTTTCAGACGATTCATCAGATTTTCTTCAAAGAATCCACTATGTAAAAATCTCAGATTTCCAGTCTCAATTGGCTGTAGTTGAACGTTTAGGAGAGCTTCTTACAAAACAGACAAGCATTCAGATGGTATTGATCGATTCAATTTCTGCATTGTTTCGGGCCGCCCTCGGGTTGGATTCCTTTATTCCGTTGAGACAGCAGCTACTAAATTTTCATATCTATGAGTTAAAGCGATTGGCCTATGAATTTGAATTGGCAGTTGTTTACTCAAATCAGGTGTATTTCGGTGAAAATGAAACCAAGGACGGATGGCGCGTTAAACCGTTTGGAGGAAATGCATTGGGGCATGGTTCAACCCATCGTATATTCCTTGAGAAGGGGAATGACGGATATAACTATGCCTACCTTATTTCCTCTCCGGTTTATGGGAACCGAAAAGTCAGGTTCAATATCACATCCGAGGCTATTCTTTAGATTGCTCCATTAATTCCTGCTCATTGTCCTTCATTTGTATCTGTTTGGAAAGCTCAACTAGCCGATCTCTCTCTTTTTTCATTGACTTCTCCAAATACTTTACTCGTGTCTTGTCCCATTTGACGATAGTTTCTGAAATGGACTGGAGTATTCGTTGATAGAGGGGTGTGCCAATTTTAATTTCTTTTTGAATTTGGGATGGCGAGGACACTATTTCCATTAATTCTTCATTCTGTTTCAGCCGCTTGACAATAGAAAGAACCAAGTCTTCACGATCTTCATCCGAAAGATTTACCTTAGGATTTTTTTCAAATGCAACAACAAAACAGAATTGTGCATGATCATCCCAAGAGGGTAAATAGAAGTTGTAATGCTGGTTCCCAGAGGTTATTCGAATTACGGTGGATGTATTTGGATCAGCATTCAAGGCTTTGAGATTTTTTGCGAGGCTCAGAAGTGTTGAGGATATGGTTTCATTTTCCAATGAGAGCACCCCTTCCTTATGTTCGAAGGTTTTCCAAATAGGATAGCCTATGGGTTTTCCTTTCTTTGTTTGGAGAATGCACATAAAATGAGGTGCACTTGGAAGATTCAGCAAGAGTCCAGAGGAAGTGTTTCGGACTCGTTCAAGAATTTCCACATACTCTTCTTCAGGATCCTTTTTAGGACTCATTGGCCATTAATATCATTTGCCTTTATAATGCCTCTTAAATGTAATATGGAATGATAAAAAAAAAGTGCATGGACATGGGCGAAATTTCCTAGAACAGGAATTCTTCATTTCTATAGTATAAAGTTAGACATTTCTTTGACACAAATCGGATGAATTTTATATTATGGACAAGCTATATCCATTAGGGTCAACCTAGAATTGGTATAGGGTAGAGCAACTTGGAGTTCGACGAGCAGGAACGCCAGACACTCCTTGACATGGTCGAGGACGTCGCTGGTCCAGAAATACGAAAAGTGGCAATTCTTCTGATGGATCATGATGATGAAGTCACCGACGAAATCATTGCTGAGGAGTTGAATGTGAAGCTTGATGAGGTGCGAAAAGCACTATACAAGCTTTCTGACTTGGAGATCGCATCATTCCGCAGGATCCGTGACAAAACAAGTGGTTGGTATATCTATTATTGGAAGCTACATCCGGAAAAAATCAATGAAATTGTGCTGAAGAAACAACGGGCAGTTCAATGGAAAATTATGGAACGCCTTCAATATGAGAAGGAAAACATGTTTTTTTCTTGTGGGAACAAAGATTGCAACAGACTGACGTTTCATGAGGCAATGGAGTATGAGTTCATCTGTCCGAAATGCGAAGAACGTTTGGAAGAATATGACAACTCCAAATTAATCTACAT
>JALUTL010000422.1:4744-19707 GCA_027016475.1 Candidatus Heimdallarchaeota archaeon | reverse complement strand
CTAACATAGGCACATCGCTGGTAGGTGGTGGTTCGAAAAGGATCCTAAGGGTCGGTTCATCATTGCTCAGTCAAGAACCGACTCTGCAATCCTCTTTTCTCCTTCAAAATTAAACTTTAAATGCACTCTGTGAATTTGTTTATTTGAACACTAGTGAAAAAACTGCTAGATGCATTCAACAACAAAACTGTACAGGACAGAGAAGGCCTACTCTCCATGCATCTCTTGACATTGGATGATCTCAAGGAGATTGCACAATGGCCGCAATATAAGGAAGAAAAGCTGTCATGGGCTAACTTCACATACATCACGCATCAGGAGCAGAAATATTGGTTCAATACCAACATGGGCAATCATAGCTTTTGGCTGTCACTTTTTGTCTTATCGCATTATACGACCAACAAGGGACTGCTCCGAGAAAAGGCACATGCGTTGTCAAAAGGCATTGTTGACCGAACAGCCCTACAAACTTCCCCAAACAAACGTTCGTTGATTGGCAGAATTTCAACATTGGTTCCGGAAAAGCAAGATGAGTTGATTTTTGGAATCGCAATTCATCCACATTTTTTGGAATTGGGGTTAGGGACATTGGCCACTCAAATGTATCTTTTCGCAACATTTGAATTAACCACAGTGGATTCTGTTTGGCTTGAAACACAGGAAACAAACTTCCGAGCTCAGCATGTCTACGAAAAAATTGGATTCAAGCGTTTGGGATATCATTACAAAACCAACACTTTTGGGATACAGGAAAAAAGGGTGTCGTACGTTTTCCCTAGAGAAAGCAAGGAAAGGTTACCAAAAGTCTTTGAAATCATTTAGATATTCGTGTCATGTCATCCAAAAATTTTGATAACGAAGGATGCTGAGCAACCAATATATTTTGGACATACTTGAACAGCTCCGATCCAAGACGATTTTTCAGCTCTTTCAACTGCTCCTTTGCCCGCACTCTGTCGAATTCTGCAACCAAAAGATAAAGCAAGTCACCATACCCATCCAACACATTGCGCACACCTTCTTCAAACAAAATCACGCGATTCTCGGGGTAAAGATCAAGACAGCTACGGAAAAGGTGACGAAATGGTTTGCCAGAAGGAATGTTTGTGGATTCTCCACCTATATGAAAAATGGGAAGAGTCTCAAAATCTGTCGTATCAAGAACAGTTGGATGTATAAGAAGGACATGATAGTTTGTGTTTTTGATAGATTCACGATAAAATGGACTAATCTGCAATGGGTAATGGGTTGCAAGCATGCGAGCAAAATGTGTCACTGCCTGTACACTCAATTCATCTCCAGCAATAGCCATTTTTTCTCCTACAAGCAATGCTTCTGTAAAGGAGGGAACAAGATTACCCAAAAGGGTAAAACCAAGTACAGCCTGTGACAAATCGGGAGGAATTTCCTCTTTTTTGATTTGGGTATGGTCATGTTGCACTTCTGTCGGAAATCGAAGCGCCAGCAATAAATCAACAATTTCGTTTGCACTCAATTCAGACCGAATGGTCTTCAGGTATCCAAATAGATTCTTGAGACCTGATCCAATACGCATAAACAATGATTCGGAACCCAAAGGGAGGATAATCAGAACCTCCAATTCGTCAACCTTGATGAAAAGTTTGGAAATCCCCTCTGCTTCGTTTTCTATGATTGAATAGTATCCTTCGCCATCGGGACCATATGGAGGTTCGGGAAAGACTTCGGACAGATTTTCACGCAAATATTCAACACGAGAGAATCCCTTGAACTTCCCAAAATGCTCTGCAAATGATTCTTTCAGTTTTACCAATACATAGGCATCGGAGAGCAAGAGAGGCACATCGTGTTCCTTCATGATCTCCAATTGATGTGATGCCTCAAATATACGGGACAGTCCAAGTGAGCTCACCATCCCGATGCTCAAGTTGTAGTTCCGTCCCGTTTCATCAAAGATTGGTTTGAGCAGGTTCATCAGATAGCTGAAAAAGATGTTGCTGCAATCTTCGTCAACAAACTGCTCCAATTCCAAAATGATAATGTACTGCCCATATCTCATGAATTTGATCTGCCTGTCCGACAGCATAATTGAATGGACGTTGCCACCATATTCTTCCCTCATGAAAATAAACAGTGCTGAAAGCATGCCTGAGATTAGCTGAGGGTTTTTGGCAAAGGTTTCAGGATAGATGTAGATGGTCAACCCTTCTTCAGTGATTATTTGCAACCTTCTAAGATACAGACTGACTGAAGGTGAGACCATGAGCTAGTTTTACTTTCCACATTAATAAGTATAGACTATGTTTATTGCAAGAATTGGAAAGTTGATTTGACAATTGAAAAAGGAGGGAATCAGATAGTTTACAAAATGTCTGTTTTTACAGGCCATATGGCGAAAGCGGATGCAACATCGATTGCCCCACCTGTTGCGAAGCAGGAAATCAAAAAAACAGAAATCCATGGAATGGTATTGGAAGACCCGTACTTTTGGTTGAGAAACAAGGAAACAGACGACGTGATACAATATTTGAAAGAAGAGAACAAATACGCAGAAAAAATCATGGAAGACACGAAAGAATTTCAGGAAAAATTGTATTTGGAAATGAAAGGAAGAATCAAGGAAACAGATGAATCAGTTCCGATCAAAATTGATGACTACTATTACTATACCAGAACCGAAGAGGGAAAAAACTATGTGATACATTGCAGAAAACATGGAAGCCTTGATGCACTAGAGGAGATTTACTTTGACGAGAACAAATATGCAGAAGGGCATGAGTACTTTCGACTGGGATCATTGCGAATAAGCCCTGACCACAAGCTTATGGCCTATACCATTGACACAAACGGCTATGAAACCTATGACCTCTATATAGCTGAGATTGCCACAGAAGAGATCAGGGGCAAAATACCAGAAGTGGCAGGAAATACAGAATGGGACAACAATTCAACACATCTCTTCTATATCATCTTGGACAAAATTCATCGCCCCTATGCCATTAAATTGCACAGGCTGGGAGATGATCCAGGAACTGACAAAATCGTCTTTGAAGAGCCAGACGAAGAATTCTTGGTCACAATGACAAAAACCAAGGATGACAAGTATTTTTTTGTTTCCAGCTTGGCAAGCGACACCACAGAAGTGCGATATTCATTGCTTGCACAGAAAGGAGAAGACAAGTCACCCCTGCTTCATGACCTGAAACCGTTCATACCAAGGAAGGAAGGAATTGAATACCAACTGGCCCACCATGAAGGATTTTTCTATGTTACAATCAATGAGAATGCAGTCAATTTCAAAATAATGAGGACTAGAGTCGAAGATACCGACCCAAATAATTGGGAGGAATTCATTCCGCATGACCCAAATGTTCGTCTTTTTGGTGTGGACACCTTCAAAAACTTCTTGGCCATTCTGAAACGGGAAAACGGATTTATGGGGATAACAATTCACAATGTGCATACTGGAGAAGCTCATGATATTGAAATGCCTGAGCCCATTTATGCACTAGGGTTCATGTCAAACCCAAATTATGATTCAGAAAAGATCAGATTCCGATTCTCTTCACCGGTGACGCCTCCCATAACCTTTGAGTATGATATGGCAAAGAAGCAGCTTGAAAATCTCAAACAGGATGAAATTAAAGGATTCGACCCCAGCCAATACATGACGGTAAGAGAGTTTGCTGTCGCAGAAGACGGAACCAAAATTCCAATTTCAATTGCATTCAAAAAGGGAATTGAGAAGGATGGAACAAATCCCACATTGCTTTATGGCTACGGCTCATATGGAATAAGTGTAGACCCGTCATTCAGTTCTACAGCAATCAGCCTTCTGGAACGAGGCATGATTTATGCAATTGCACACATACGTGGTGGTGGAGAATTGGGAAAGCCATGGTATGAAGATGGAAAACTTAAGAAAAAGATGAACACCTTCACCGACTTCATTGCAGTTGCCGAACACCTTATCCAAAACAGGTATACATCTCCAAATCACTTGGCCATTATGGGAGGAAGTGCTGGTGGATTGCTTATGGGAGCGGTCACGAACATGAGACCTGACCTGTTCAAGTGCGTCGTTGCGAGAGTGCCTTTTGTAGACGTTATCAATACAATGCTTGATGCGTCAATTCCGCTTACAACATTCGAATATAAGGAATGGGGCAATCCAAACGAAAAGGACTATTTTGATTACATGATGTCCTATTCACCCTATGACAACATAAAGCAACAGGACTACCCACACATTTTGGTTACCGCAGGATTGAATGATCCGCGGGTGCATTACTGGGAACCTGCAAAATTTGTTGCCAAACTTCGGGCAATGAAAACAGACCATAATATGTTGCTCCTCAAGACAAATATGGGGGCAGGGCATGCAGGTGCTTCAGGACGGTATGATTACCTCAGGGAGCTTGCATACATATATGCCTTCATCCTCAAGGCACTTGGATTGTCTTTGCGTTGACGGGAATTACCATCCAATTAATATGTAACACCCAAAAGCAAACATATGGAAGCAAAGGAAAAGAACCTCAAAAAAGCGGCAGTGGTAATCGGCATCTTTGTTTTGATTTTCGTGGGAATCATGGTGGCACCTGCCGTGTATTTCCTGGTGACACCCCATTATCGGGAAACCCTTACGATATCCATTTCCTTGGAGGAAGATCTGTCATACACCCTCATTATGCCATATATCATGATGGGAAACACAGTAACTCCCTCCTTTGTTGAACTGGAAGTGGTCAGGCAGGATGTGTTCAGTGAAAACCAAAATGCCATACTGGGAAACGAAAACATCAACGGAACGACATTCTTCAAAATTTCAGCATTTGGGAAACAAGTCAATCTCACTTCAACATTCACCTCCGCACCATTCTCACGGCAAAACTTTACCCACCTTATAATGAAACATCAGTTTGCGGCAAACCAAGAATTTAACGAAACCTTCAATGTAATCCCAATCTTCTTCAACGCAACAGACATTTTCCAATTCCAGAACCGCCCCAACTCAACGGCTACACTAGTAATTGAAATAGGCTTTGAGTATGCAGAATGCAGAAGGCAATTGACAAATCCCTTTATCGCCCACCTTGTGTCAGGGTGGAACTATTACCCCATAGACAAGAGTTTCTTCAAATCAGTTTGCACCAACTAATGACAGAAACAGAAACAATTAATCCAACCATGCAAAGGGAAGCTGTGATAGACGAGATCCATAGGGCAGCAGAAAGACTGCGCGGCATTGTCAATGTTACGCCCATCATGACCTCGCGGACATTGAATCATTTAACTGGATTTGAAGTATACCTCAAATGTGAAAACTTCCAGAGAATGGGAGCATTCAAGTTTCGAGGAGCATACAACGCCCTTTCATCCCTTTCGCCAGAGCAAAAAAGAAAAGGCGTTGTTACTCATTCTAGTGGAAACCACGCCCAAGCAGTGGCGTTGGCAGGTCAACTTTTGGGGATAAAAACAACCATAGTTATGCCAAACAACGCACCGAAGGTTAAAGTGGAGGCAACACGCCAGTACGGCGGAACAATTGTCATGTGCAAACCGACACAGCGCGCAAGGGAAGAAACATGCAATCAATTGATTCAAGACCATGGATATACACTTATTCATCCGTATGATAACATCAACGTCATCCAAGGTGCTGCCACTGCTGTAAAAGAGCTTTTTGAACAAGTCGGAAACTTGGACGCAGTTATTGCTCCGGTAGGTGGCGGTGGATTGATCAGCGGCACAGCCATTTATGCTAAGGAGACAGGAAAATCAACCCATGTCTTTGCAGCTGAGCCTCAAAATGCCGATGACGCATATAGATCATTGCGCAAGGGATCAATTGTGCCACAGGATGCACCCAACACAATAGCTGACGGACTGCGAACAGGCCTTTCAGAATTAACGTTCCGATTTATTCAGCAGTATGTCGACGATATCATGTTGGTTTCAGAACAAGAAATATTGGAAACCATGGAATTTCTTTGGACACGCATGAAAATAGTTGTAGAACCGTCAGGGGCAGTATCTGTTGCGGCAATCAGGAAACTCCAAATTCAAAAGGGAAGCAAGGTTGGAATCATAGTCAGCGGCGGAAACGTAGATCTCCAAAACTACTTCTCATCACTAAGTCGCCAAGTTCACAAATAACCATAACAGTAAACTTCAGGAACAGTCAGGGGGTTACCATAATCCTTTTTATTTGTGAAAACAATATTCACAACAGAAAACTGGGATGGTGACAACCATAGAAGACCTTTCAATCGTCCACATTACAATCCATGAATATATTCCCCCTCTTGAAATTCTGGGGTTTACAACATACCATACCAGTTCTTTTTTTGAAGCGGTACATCAACTAGCTTCAGGCAACAGTTTTGCAGTGTTAGCGGATTTCCGTGAATGGACTGACGAGTATATCGTTGACGTCATGGAATTCATGGCACACTTGAAACAACGATATCCTGATCGATACCGGATCATAGTAAATGTTGATGAATCAGTCAAATTCTTTATTCATTCAATGGAAGAGGACAACTTGATTCATCTCTATACAGAGAAAGGAATACATGTCAATGACATCTACCAACAATTGAATCGACTGAAAGCAGAATATCTCCTGCATTTTTCCAAGACAACAATGGTTGAAAGCTATTTGGCGAAAAAAATGAAAATCCAACAAATGCTTGAGAAAGAGGAGATCAAGGCAAGAGAGGAATATTTTGAATCTCTGATCAATACCCAATTCATTGAACTTTTGATGGGATTGAGTGAAGCGTCAGACAAAATGCATATGGCCAGCCTTCTGATAGATTTTGCAAATGGACTCAAGGCCACCATAGGCATTGCCACATCCCTTTATTTTTCTCAAGGAGTCTATGGAACAACGTTAGATCGCAGGTATTTGGAAACTGCTTTTAGTGCCCTCAATCAACTTGAAATGATCGGCAACTATTTCAACCAAAAGATTCTAACCATGTTTGTTTTCTATATTCGATCTCTGCTTCACCATGCAATAGGCAACGACGAAGAATCTAAGGAGACGATACTGGCAGCAGACCAATTGAAAAAATGGTTCCAAATGAACAACAAGGAAATTGAAGTGGTAGACATTTTTGATACAATAGGGTTCTTTTTCCAATCACTGATGTTGGAAACCGATGCCAAAGAGAAGGAGGAAGATTTCAAGTATGCAATGAACACCTTGCTCAAAATCCCCATCGAGCAATTGGTGTGGTTAAGGGGACCATTCTTTGAAATGGGAGAAGATCTGGCCAAAAGCCTCAAAAACACTGTCGTCATAACATCGGGAATGCTGACGGTGTTCTACAAGTCAAACATTGAGGCTGAAAACCCTGAACTCCCCATACTTTTGGGGAATTTTGTAATGGCATTAATGACATTGGTCAATGAGTTCGGAGATGGTGAAGCGCTTGAACGAATTTATTTCAAGAAAGGTGCAATTTATGTTCAACCGACCGAAGACTTGACATTCATCCTGTTTACCATTTCAAGGGACGTCAGAGATAAGGTCGCCCTGAAGGAATTTGCAACCAAATCCAAGGAGGTCTTCCATAAGTATGAGCTTACAGACTATAACGTCCTGCCTAATGAGGTCATTGATGAATTGGATAGGCTAGCGATAAAGTATTTTGGAAATTGATAAAATTTAAATTGGAGCAGAAGACAGTTTGGTTGAATGAAATCATTCTCATTGGAGGCAGCAAAAAAACATACAGACCTTGCACTGCTGACCTATTCAGATGAAGCAGTCATTAGGGACAAAATAAGACCCCTTGGATATGAGATGTTTGCTTTCATTGATGAAAAGAAAGCAGATACCCAATGTTATGTCGCAGAATCCCCAAAGGAAATACTCGTGGTCTTCAAAGGCACAGATTCACCAAGAGACTTTTGGACAGATATAAACATCCTATTGGTACCCTATCCAAAAACACGAAGGTGGTTTTGCAAACCTAAAGTTCACGCAGGATTTTTGAACGCATTCAAGTCAGTCGAAGCAACGATTTACCGGAAAATCGATGAAATCAGGGCAGTCAATCCCAGAGTATCGCAGATCACAGTTATTGGATATTCTTTGGGAGCAGGTATAGGGGCAATTGCAGCCATTTCCCTTAAGACCAAGTACTCGTTGCAGACAAACTTCACCGGCTTTGCCATGCCAAGAAGCTGCAACAGATGGTTTGCAAGACTTTTTGCCAAGAAAATCGATACTTCCTTCGTAATAGCAAATGACAAGGATCTGGTTCCAAAAATCCCCCCTCGTACATTTGGTTATCGCCACCTCAAGCAATTTGTATTGTTGGATGATGAAAAACGAGCCATTGTTAGCCCGAAAAGATACGAAAAACTGGAAGCACAGATTGAAGCAGTAGTCAGCGCATTGGAAGGAGAGGCACTCAATGAACATATGATGCACTACTATGTTGAACTGATTGAAAAGATTATGCAAAACATTAATTGATGTTTTGAACAATCAAAAGCTCTAATTGCGCAGAGGGGGCAAAATTGCACCATTTTGTTACATGCAACCTTTTGTATCAGTAATGCCTTTGAACCAAGTTTTCATCGGAAACACAGGTGAGTTTTGCGTTTAACGTCCTTCCATAGGATGCAGAGGAAGCTAAGGAGGCGAATCAAGACACCTATTGCCATTCTATGAAACGTGTTACCAATAACATAATAAAGGAATATACCAATTATATGGATAAACATTCTGGGGACTGTAAGTGAAATATTTCTTTCCTGTGCATAGTTCATGGGCAGAACACCATCCAAAAGACCCAAATGAAGGTCTCTTTCTGCTTCTCACAATCAAAGATGGTATACTGATTGTTGAAAAGGAGGAAGATGCACAATCAATTCGCCATCTACTCAGCGAATACGGCCAAAGTTTGATAAAGGAACGGATATATTTCCCTGATGATGACAAAGAACGACCAACGTTCACATTTCTGGTGCAGATGGATCCATTCGACCTTATCAGGGAAAATCTCGAAAGAAGCGTGGCAGAAAGTGTCCAAGGATATGACAATACCTTATTGATAGCTCCAGAAAATCAAGAGAGCATTGTGACAGAGGAAAAATACTGGCTTATCGAAGGAAACTTAGCAATAATCAAACTGGCAGTTGAAATTTTGCAGAAGGAAGGGTTTAACAATTTACAACTTGGACAAATGGTGCTGGAATTTATCAGAGAGTTCAGAACCATGCTTCAAACAGGGTTGCAAACAGTTCTTGAAACGTTTTTGGAAATAATTGAAGCGATTCTTGTGCGGCTGATTTTCGGATATGACAAAAGCATAAGATTATTGGCTAACGCAGTCGCAAAGCTGGAATGGGTTGCGGAAATTGCTCCTGAACAGCTTTTGGGTGTCCCGTTCGAGCTGTTCACCAGAATATTTGAATTGAAAAAACAAGAACCTCAGCAAAAAGTGGTTCAGCTACTTGATGAAATTATGAAAGTTGAATGGGAGTATTTGGTCAGTTTTACGAAATTTGTTCAAGTAAATCCGTCTGCAGATTTGGTTGCACTAACCATAAACTATGAATCGCTCACCATTTTCGGGAGAAGTGCACATAAAGGAGGAGAAGTCCTTGCTCCTATGTTGGGATGGTTCGTTTTGGCACTGAATGAGCTCCTTCAAGAAATATACCAATATGACGAAAGATTGAAACAGGCAATTTACAGAAAAGGAGCGATCATAACAATGGATTTAGAGAATTTTTCCTTTACACTCTTCTCAAAAAAGCACAAAATGGAGCTTCAACTTCAACTTCTTGCGTTTGCAAAGGAAGCAATGCCATTGCTGTACGGCATTGTCGGCAATGGAAAATCAGTCGGAATCTCGCGTGAAATGGAGCGACGATTGGAGGGAATCCTCAAAAAATATTTTCAACTGGAGGTTGAAGAACCCAAGCCACTGCCACAAGTGCCTCAAATTAGTCAAGATCTATCATTTTCAATAATGGCCCAAAATGTTTATCAGGTGGCTAGGGCAATCTTTGTCACTGAAGGAGTTACTGAACATGAGCAGGAAGTGATGACTCAAATCCTGTCATTTGCATCAAAAAATGAATATTTGCATGGAAGAATTGAGAAAATTCCAAACCTAATGATGGCCATGGCCAAGTGTTCCACCAATTTGGAGACAAATGTCCTAGTTGTGTTTGAATCGCTATTTGCCAAATTCAAAGAAGATGTTTTCAATCTAAACAGACGCATCAAAGACCAAATCATGATGGTTATCACTACAAAAAAGAACCGTTTCAATCGCCTCAAGCAACAGCAAACTGAACATATTGTACCTATCCTGATTGAAATTGGAAAGGAAGAGCATTGGACAATTCAGCTTGCAGAAGAACCCGTGAGAAAGAACGAGAAAACCCAAGTGCTCCGAGAATTCATGGAATATGTTTTGACGACCAGCCATAGGCAAAAGGCCAAGAATATCACTGCCATAATTGAAAAGCAATTGGCTTCCCCGATTCAAGATGATCGCGGAATTACTTTGGGTAAAAAACTGACACGCAAATCCGCTTTCCTGGAAATCCTATATTTTTATCTCTTTGATGATGAGAGCCGTTCTGTGCTAGGAAATGAAGTTCCCGAAAAATTCGGTCCTTTGATACAACGAAACATTGCGATAATCAAAATACTGTTCGACAAGCTTTTCGAGAAAAAACAGGTCCAAATCGTTCGAGAGCGTTTGAGGGGGGAATTAAATTATCTTGATATGATCGGGATCAAGTTTGAGCAGAAACTTGTACGGATTTATTCCCTCTTCCTTCTCGGATCCCTTTTCCTAATCAGTGAAAGTGAAAAAAAGGCAATTGACTATTATATGGCTTGCAAGGAACTGGTGGATTGGTTTCGGAAACATGGAGACGAACTCCCCGTTTTTCAGATATTGGATCCAATCATCAGCAAATATCCTTTACCGACAGTTTCACAACTAAAGTATGTAATAGATGAACTCTTTCACTATCCGACAAGTGAGCTCTTCACCTACTCCAAATCATTCATAACCTCCATCGGCGATCTGAAAGGATCCAGCATGATAATCCTGTACAAGAATGAAAGAGTTGTCTTTAGAGCAACAACAGATGCTGAAAAGCAATTGCTCTATACCAGCCTCTTGGAGAACTTTCTCAAAAGCTTGGAAGATCTGATGCAGGAAGTCCATGACCCCACAGATCATGTGGAACATGTCATCTTGCAGGGAGGGGCCATCTATTCCACCATAAAAGAACAGTTCCGGTTCAACTTGTTCCGGACAATACGGGGGTCAACTGACATGCTACTGTTCAAAAAATTCGTTGAAGAATCATTGAACATTCTGAAAAAGGAAGACCCACTCTCTGACCCACTGTCTCCTGAAACCTTAGAACAACTTACTCAATTGTTTAGCTCCCTTTTCTGACGGGCAAGCAGCAATTCTTGGCCCAAGTCATACTGTGAACCACGTTCAAACACGATGCGCAGCCCGAGTGAATCGTAGAGGCATTCATAGATGAGACTGTCCAATGTTTCGCCAAATTGCAAAGAGTAATCCCGTATGACTTCATGTGAATTGCCATTGCCATTGAACTCCAAAAAGATCATGAAGGATTGGATAATCTTTGAGTTGATCTTTTGGATGATGTCATACCTCTGTGCACTGATCAATGGGGAGCTATGAGGAACCAACACCGCCAAAGAATAATCTTGGTGGTTGGCAATGAACCAGCGGCTACAGCTCATGCCAATATCCCGAAGCCGATGGTTTCCATCCATCTCCCAACTGCAATATTTTCCACCATTCTGAGTTTCGTTCTGTATCAGCATAAGCAAAGCACCCAACAACCCCCCAACAAGCTGAGGATCTGTGGACAGGCAACTTTCTCGATATATCCGGGAAAGTATGACCACGCCTGACCGATGGATCACAAAGACCTGTGACACGATATCACCCATGGATATGATTGGTTGTTGAGCTATACATTTCACCTCGGTTATCAGCTTGTTACCTATGGTTTTCATGCTTTTTACCTTTTGTGTAGCAATGTGATAAAATCATGAAAAAGTTTAACGGAATGTCAATGAACAGCATTCAATTCATAATATTCTTGAGAAAAAATGTGGGAAAAATTTTTCCGCGTTCCTGAGACAACCCCCATTTGACGCAATCAACCGACCAATTGTCATTTCATAAAGTTTTTGTTGCCACCTTCCGTTTGAAAAGCAATACCACTCCCCCAACCAGCAATCCAAAGATCGATAGAGGAATTGCTCGAGAGTGGGTTGATTGACTCTAAATGTCGAAGTCGTAGTCACATTCACAGGCTCAATGAGTCGCAAGAAGCCTTCATCCCACCATCACGATGACCAGGGACACTGCAATAGAATTCCAGCGTCATTGTTGCATTTGGCATCTGAACACGCGCTTCGCTTGTTTCTCCTGCTTCGGCATCCAAATCAACACCCCCAAATCCAGAAAAGCTGTCTATTACCAGATCATGAAATTGGGTGTCCTTGTTTTCAAATATAAAATGAACACACGACCCCTTATGAACGGAAACATCAGTCACATTGTACTTCAACCCCGAAATTGCCGCAATAGCAATGGTTTCTGCGTTCACACAATCGTTTTGTTGAGAATATGTGGCAGTTTGTTCAATGCAACAAGCAAAATCACCAACGTTAAGGAAAAGAGTAATCTCCCCATGAATATCAAGCCCAAAGTATGAATTTGAACATTTCGGAAAAGGAAAGTTCAACTGAGAAAACTGGCCAGTGCACCCTTGATAGAGCCTGTGGTTGCATCAACCTCGACAAACACCTGCTCTCGATCTTGTAATTTTTTCAGGGATTCGGGGATGGGGACTTCTACATCCACTATAGGGGCGACAACTTCCAAAAATTTTCCGGGGTGGGCAGTACCCACCAAAATCCACGGTCCCGCTCGTTCATTCCAAACCTGAAAGGCGGTAGCAGTATGGGGATCAATCAGGTAATGCCATTTATGCCAAACCGAAGAAATGGCCTCCCGAATTTCTCCATCAGTCACGGAAGCAGCAAAAATGCCAGCAGGTTGTGGTTTCATAGCCATGAAACGTTCCATGTTGCTGGGATTCCCCACATCCATTGCATTGGCCAATGTTTTCAACGAAGGTTTTGGATTAAAATGACCTTTCTCAAAGTATTGGGGAATTACATCATTGCTGTTGGTGGACAAGTGAATTTCTTCAATGGGCAACCCCATTGCCCGCGTCCAAATGCATGCCGAGGCATTGCCCATGTTCCCCGTCGGAATGATGTAGTTTGCCCCTTTTCCCCGGTCATGAAAATATCGGAGACTGGAATGTGCATAGTAAATGCACTGGGGAAGAAGCCTGCCAATGTTGATCGAGTTTGCCGAGCTGAAATTGAAGCTACCTGCATCATCATCCCTGAAAAGCTCTTTTACAAGGCGTTGGCAATCATCAAAGTCTCCGCGAACCTTAAGGGAAAGAATATTGTTCCCCCAACAGGTAAGTTGCCGTTCTTGAAGTGCGGAAACCTTGTCTTTCGGAAAAAGGATGCAGACCCGCACATTGTCAAGACCATGGAATGCAGAGGCCACAGCCCCACCCGTGTCCCCTGACGTGGCAACCAAAATGGTGCGTGGTGCATCTTTGCTCAGTAAACTGAAGCATTGGGCCAAGAACTTTGCACCCACATCCTTGAATGCCGCAGTCGGGCCATGGAACAATTCCAGAACGGCAGTATCCTCAGTCAGAAAGTGCAGAGGAATCGGAAAGTTCAATGATGCCTCAACAAGCCTCCGAAGATTGCGCCCGATAACATCATCTGCCTCTGCAAAAGGTTGGAGCAGTCTGACGCCTATATCAATCAAGCTGTCGGAATCTCGGAAATCATCTGGCAGAAAAGATGGAAACTCAGTCGGAATGAAAAGGCCACCATCCGGTGCCAACCCTGCAAGGATTGCCTCGCTAAGAGATACTGACCCATACCCCCGAGTACTTGCATATTCCATGTTGTCAGTTAAAACTAGCCAGTTATTACCATTTCCCATTCACTTCAAAGGACTTGCCCATACATAGCACTCCGGAAAACGATTGTTTACCTGCTCCTGAAATTCATGCGCATCCTCTTCAGTTTCTAACCAACTGAACATGCTGGGCCCTGCACCGGCAATGGAAAACCCAATTGCACCACAGTTAATCGCCAATGATTTCAGCGATGAAAATTGAGGGATCAAGGATGAACGCTGAGGTTCAATGACCAGATCCTCAAAGAATCTCCTAAGCAATGCAAAATCATTTGTGTGAACTGCATGAAGAAATGCAGCAAGCCTCATGGATTGGCGGACATATAGAGACAACGGAACTGTTGGCGACAAGATCTTACGGGCATTGCGGGTTTGAATCTGTTGGGGAGGGTGAATGACAACACAATGCAGCTCAGGAACAGGCAACGAAATAATGTCAAATCCATTGGTGGATTCCAAGCACATGGTCAATCCCCCATACAAGGCAGGAGCAACATTGTCCCCGTGGACACCCCCTGAGGCAATTGCTTCACCTGCCAAGGCATATCGAAACAGTTCCCTCCTGGTCAAAGGCTCATCCAAAAGTTCGTTTGCGGCCAGCACGGCAGCAACGGCAGAAGCAGCAGAACCCCCAAGCCCCGAGCTTAAGGGAATGCCCTTTTCAAGTTTTACTGAAAAGCCAAAAGCCAAGCCCAATTCTTCCTTCATCCGAATCAATGGGACAGTGGCAGTGTTTTTCGATGGATCAGATGGAAGTCGGGAACCAACAATCTCCCGTAACTCAATGTCGCCGTCAGTTTTTGAAATCCAAACCCTATCCTTCAGCACAGGAAACGCAAACCCAAGAATGTCAAATCCCACCGCCACATTTGCTATAGTAGCAGGAGCTTCAGCCATGATCTCCATAACTTCCTCTAAAAA
>JALUTL010000422.1:0-4734 GCA_027016475.1 Candidatus Heimdallarchaeota archaeon | reverse complement strand
TAGTTAGTCAAACAAGATGCGTAATATTGAATCCAAGTCGGAAAAACAACCTACTGGAATTTGATCCCTCATTGGCTGAAACCGTTGCAGTTCAATTCATTGTCACAATTTCAGCAAAAAATATTGGAAATTAGGGCAGAAATGTAGTTAAAACAATACGATCGGCAAAAGACATAAATATACTGCATCAGCGACACATGTGTGAAAAAGTATAAATTCACAGCAATTTTCCTTATCATTACTATTTTGGGTCTCGCCATAACCTATGCTTTCCTCCCTCTTATCGAACCCACAGCAGAGAGAATTTATTTACAAGAAATTCAAGATTCATTAGACAATTATCTTTTGGACTTCCAAACCTTGGGCTCAGGAAAACAGCCAAGCATACATCCATGGGATTCCGAGGAATTCATTGTTTCATACACCAACACAACCACAGGTAAACTTGAAACAAAATATTATGGAAACAGTTCACTAGGATTTCAATACAACAACTCCTTCAGAGCGAATGAAACTAGCCTGTTGTCACTTTCCGATCGTTGGGGAATGCTTTTTGCCAAAACCACAGACCAATTTGCTTCAGACCTAGTATGGATCGATTTGGATGGGAATGTCAAAAATATCACCCTCAACCCAATAAAACCGAGTGTAATTAGTAACCCAGTTGAAACGGCAGAGAAATTTGGAATTGCGCTTTTTGGAACTGATAAGACAATGAAAAGTTTGATAGCCCTAGTTGAATTGGACATGACCTCAGAAATGCTCTCAACCAAAACTTTTGAGGTAAACCAAACTATCCACAACCCCCAAGATATACAAGCAATCTATATCAACCCTTTTTGGAAAATTCAAATATTGGATCAGGACAATAGCGGAGACACAAAACTGATAGAACTGGAAACTGAATCATCGATCGTTAATTCGGCAAATGTCAAATATTCAAGTAAAATAATAAGTGGTGAAGTTGAGCAAACATTGCTTATACACAATCGGTTCTTAGACAAAAAACCACATAGAGTTCTATTGGAATTGTTAAACAGCACTAACGATTTTTTCCACCCATATAGTGTTCAAATTTTGGGAGAACAGGAAACGAGACGGTTTGGAGTGGTAAATCACCAAAAATACCCTCTACGGTACTTTGACCTTTACAATATGATTGTGTTCACGATGAACAATACAATTGAAAGGACGTTGTATGTTACGAATTCCCAGACTTTATACCCAATTGTATTGGAATTTTCATTGGTTCTGCATGATTTCCTTCAACAACAGACATATGTATATCCAACCAGTCCAACATTCAACCAATTTTTCCTTGATAATGAAGTAGTCGATATTTTTCGAAAGCCAAACAACAACACAGACATACTGTTTTGGAATCCTTCAACCGACGCACTTTCAATTATGACTTTGAAGGCACCAAAAACATATGAATACTATGCAGAAATTGAACAACAATTGATTCGGCAAGACAGAAGAAACTATTCCCCATTCAGTTTCATGCCAGCCCTCCTGTTCTTGCCAATTGGAATTGTTGTTGACTTGCTTAGAATACGAAAGTCAAAGTCAGATCCAGTTTTTGAAACATATCCAGCCAAGGAAATAGATTCGTGATGGATTGAGTGAGTGGTTATTTGTTATGCCAAGACGCTCCGGGAAGGCTATTCAAACTATTTTGGATTAAATGACCATGCCAAGACCCATGACGCAAGCAGAATGGTTCCAATTAGATAATCACCCCTTCAAAAATTGCAAATTCAGAAAAAATACGCAGTCGAATAAAATAACAAAAGTATATTTATATTCGCAACGTTCATCCAAAATCATGGCAAAAGCAAAGAAAACAAGAACCAGAAATGCGGACATGGTGTTCACTTAATCGAACAGAGCAATGGTTGGAACGTTGCTTGTCGTCATTTTTATGATTGCATTGCTTGTCACAAGCTTTCAAGGGTTTACAAGCGACAGAAACTCCAACACACAACAGCCCACAGAGGGGACAGATTATGATTTCACGACATATTCTTCTCCAGATTGTGGATGCTGCGGCCAGTTTGTGAATTATTTGCGAGATCTAGGATATTCCGTGAACTCTCAAAAGGCCAATTCATACAGAAATCAGTTTGTTGCAGCAGGGGTTCCGGAAGACATGTATAGTTGCCATATCAGCTTTATTGATGGGTATTATGTTGTTGGACATGTGCCGATTGAGGCAATTATCCATCTCCTGAACACCAAGCCAGCCATTGACGGAATTTCATTGCCTGGAATGCCTACTGGATCACCGGGCATGGGCGGAATCAAATCTGAAGAGTTCATAATTTATTCAATCAACAATGGGGAAGTTCAGGAGTTTTTCAGAATCTGATTTCAATCCAACCTCAACTGAACTTTAAGGCGATTTCAAGCCAACTTGAACTTTTCTTGAACTCAATGTCCATTAAATTCCGTGATCGATGTTGAATCATGAAAGCACCAAAACTTGCTCTCACCTCGTTGGCGATTATCGCCATGCTGACTTTGACCATCAGTGTTGTTGCCCATGGAAATGATCCCGACAATACCGAAATGCCAGGAATGAACCCCCCACACCGCCCAATGGTAGGAAACAATGGATATCATGCCATGGGAGGACATATAGAAATTGTTGGAGAGATTTCAGTAGAAACTGCCATCAACATCACATTGACAGCCCAACCTTCCGAAGAAATGAATCAAATGATGGAATCTGGACAGATGCCCATGAGAGGAGGTGGACACATGAGAAATGAAGACATGAGAATGTCAATGACTGTTCTTGTCTCTAAATTGGTGGAGTATGAAGACCAAGGAAATCAGGGATACGATGAAAATGACACCATCATTTCACAATATAATCTGAACTCCTCAACCCTCAACCAAGTTCAGTTCTTCAACAATTCCGGTTTGATAGAATATGTTGTAAGTTTGCCAGACAATGTGTTCCTTCTGCAGCTCATTGTTAATACAACATCAAAGTTGCCCAATGAATGGAAATGGTCATACGAGATAAAGTATCCATTCACCTCTCCGACATCAAAAATTGCCGTTTTTCACACCCTTATCGCACCAAATGCAAACTTGATGGCTGATCAGCACCGCATGGATCAAATTGCAAGGTTTCAACACATGAAAAATCAACAAATCATTGCAAATCACAGCATGCTCCCCATGTTTTTCACGTGGGATAGAACGGCCATTGTGGACGGCAATGAAGCAGACGTCACCGCCACTGCACAAAAAGGAGAAATAGCACTTTCCTATCCGTAAGGAAATGAAATCATCTATGATCCAAAATTGGGAATCGACGGACAAGCTTTTGAATCGTTGGAAAACGCGTTTCTTGTACCAACTCTCCAATTTTTTGAGACATTGGATCTGCCAAATCCAATGGTACTGATTTCAGGCACAATCATCCTAGTTGCACTGGCTCTCAATGTTGTTAGAAAGAGAACACAATAATCCACGAGAGGGCATCAAATGCTTTTAAACGACATTTCAAAAAAAAATTTGCCAGTGGATGCAGAACTTGCCAAGTTTATGGATAGGCTCAGGAATGAAACACGCAAGGTCATGCTCCTGTTCATTGCTGAACGCCCCCGAAGATATCAGGAACTGGCCGAATATACGCAACTCAAACCAGGATCTCTCATCACCTAAAGTTTCTTCAACCCTATGTGGAAAAGCAAGAGCAGGGGTTCTATGCACTGACGGAATTGGGAACATAAATGCTGAAGAATAGCGGCTTGGCAACTGAAGGACTGACAAAACCTCAAGTCACACAGATCTCCTCGCAACTTGAAGATACACTGACTGAAATATGGAGAAACAAAAGATCATACATTATATTTGTGGCAATAGCGGCAATGGCTTTCCATTTGGCACAGTTGAACGTCGCCATCGCAGGAAGTGCAATCTATGCCGTCAAGTTTGTATCCGCCTTCTGGATTGATGTAGTCGCCTTTTTTGTCGGGATAGCACTCCTGACCTATGCATCCAACTTTTGGACCAAAACATATGCACTTCAACTGGCAATCACGATACGGATGGCATCAATGCTTCCGTCTACTGTTATTGGTGCGGCACTGCTGTTGCTCTTCCATTCAGGCATTCCGATCACGGGATTGGCAAACAGTATCCTGTTTGTCCTGTCGTTTCTTGCTGTAATAGCTATAGTTTTCTCAGGAGTGCATCACCTGCTTGGAAAAACACGGGAGCAGGCAATGCTTCTGACCATTACAATAGGAATGACGGATTTGCTGTTGGGAGTCATCATCTTGTTAGGAAACGGATAGGCACAGGCTTCGTTGAACCGATTTGCAGATTTTGGAATCTGTCACAGAGATCGTCAAGTTCCGATATGAACTTCTTCAGCCGCTGAAGCAGACCAGCCTCAGACGGCTTGGCGAGACGATTTCACCGCTATCCCATGAACAAGCCAATAAAAGCTCTTTTTATTGAGATATGCCACTTTTCAATCCTTTTGTTTCTTCAGCTTTTCTTCCAATTCTCTCAGTTTCTGCTCAGCCTGCTTTCGCGCCTCAGCTTCTGCCTTTGCCCGTTGCTCAGCCATTTCCGCCAACGTCAACAGTCGGTTCCCTGTTTGTCTGTCTATGAGTATAAGATGAAAAAGAGGATATTTTTTCCCCTTTCGCAGATATTTGTCTTCAAGCTCCATAATGCCGAACTTGAAGGAAAGGGTGTCAGGAAGGA
>JALUTL010000421.1 GCA_027016475.1 Candidatus Heimdallarchaeota archaeon | reverse complement strand
GCATGGTACATGCCTGAGAGCAGGATGCCCAATGCAAGTGGCAGAAATGCGATCAAGGTTTTATTGAAGTGGATTTTGAATATGTCTGTTGCTGTTTTCATGGTTCTACTTCCTCCTCAGAATTGAGGCACCCCTTGATTCTGACTTGCCTATTTAAGCTCAGATTGGAATTCTCTAGCCTTCTTTACAAAAAGTTAATACTATCAACAAGGTTAAGCTATTGTGAGTGTCCTGCTGGAACCGCTTGATCAAGTCAAAACCAAATCCGTTTCTCTAAGGCTGGACAACCACATATTACTCGACAAAGTATCTCTTTCCCTTAACGCTGGAATGATCAACATTTTCTATGGGCCAAACGGTGCGGGAAAATCATTGCTGAATAGGCTCTTGGCATTAATTCTTCATCCATATGAGGGACTGATCTTTTGGAACAATGAAATCATTTGCGAAGCAGGGAGATTCAGTCATCCTGAAGAAAAATTGAGGAGAAAAATCGGATTTGTTTGGCAACAGCCTCTGTTTCTGTCCGGAAATGTTTACCGAAATGTGGAGATTCCATTGGTTCTTCAAAATATCCCTCGGGAAGAAAGGCAAACTCGAATTACCGAAATGGCTGATCATTATGAGCTTCTTCATCTTCTTGAGCAGAACCCCCAGAAACTTTCTGGCGGTCAAAAGCAGCAGGTCTCATTTTTGCGCTCAATTGTCCACAATCCTGATTTTTTGATTTTGGATGAGCCAACATCATCCCTCGACCCTCCCACCACGCTTTGGTTTGAAGAAAAAATCCGATTGCTCAAGGACGAGGGAAAGATTATTGCTCTTACAACTCATGATCTTAATCAAGCGAAAAGAATTGGTGATACCTTAAACATAATCATCAATCGAAAACTTGTGGAAACTGGTAGTCTTACACGTGTTATTGAATCTCCTCAACATCCTTTGGCCAAGGCCTATCTTCAAGGGAAATTAGATCTGCTAAAGGAAAATGCCTAGTTGACAATAGGCTCTGCCACCAAGGTTTTAAATCCACTGCATTGCAAAAAGCTGTGGAAAAGCAAGAATTGCTTGGGCTGTTAAACCATGTTATTGATACTGCTGAAAAATTGGATAGCTCAACCATTGATCCAAACGATAAAGTGAAGGAGGATGGGTGGAATGTAGCCCAAATCCTTCATCACATGGCCGATGCTACTCTGATGTATTACTCCCGAATCATCCTCGTGCTTTCAGAAGAAAACCCGACCATTGTTCCGTGGAACCAAGATCGCATTGCTGATCGCCCCTTTAGCCAAGATCCACAAAACGCAGTTCATGTTTCATTGCCGTTGACGATCTTGTTGACAAGAAAACTGATTCGCATACTTCAAGATTTGAAAAATGATGACCTCATTAAGCAGGGTAACCATTTGGAATTGGGTACCGTTTCTCTTGCGCAGATGATCGAACTCTGTGCACAGCACAACCTGTCCCACCTAAAACAACTGCACCAATTGCAAGAAGGGCCATAGAATGACAGAATACCAGCACTCTTCAACCTCTGCCTATCTTGGATTGACCATTGTAGCAGCCATCTGGGGCGGCTCATGGACTGCTGGACGACTGATCGCCATTGAATTCGGACCAAAAATATTGACTGCGGCATTCCTACGCTTCTCATTTGCAATTCCTGTGTTGTTTATTTTTGCCAAATTGATGACAGATTCTATATCTGTCCCGAAATACCTACACAAACATCTCGCTATTTTTGGTCTCCTTCAGATTTCACTATACAACTTCTTCTATCTCAGTGGTCTCCGCTTTACAAGTGCGTCAGATGCTTCATTGGTTATTGCAATCAATCCTATTCTCACAGCCATAATCGCCTCGTTTTTGTATGCCGATGAAAAAATGACTATGCAGAAACTTGCAGGGTTGCTCCTTGCCTTCGTTGGAGAGGCTTTGATTTTCATGTTCTCTCCAAACTATGATGTTGAGAACAGGTTGCTTGGCAACACCATCATTTTTCTGGCTGCCCTCGTTTGGGCCGTTTATTCTTCATATTCTCGTCCAATTTACGAAGTGGTTCCACCACTGAGGTTCCAGGCGTGGGCAACATTGTATGGCTGGGTTGCTTTGGGATTCCTCTCATCATTTGAAGAGCCATGGAATGTACGTCCAAGCCAAAGCGCTTGGATTATCCTCATCTACCAAAGCTTTGAGAGCTGATAGATTGACGGATCTAATTCATAACGCCTCGGATAAAAAAGAGGCTGAGGTAACAATAGTTTTTGATGACTGCGAAAATATAGCTGAT
>JALUTL010000420.1 GCA_027016475.1 Candidatus Heimdallarchaeota archaeon | reverse complement strand
GGCGCGGAGACTTTGTCGGGTGCCTACTCTACACCAATCAAATCAAGAAAGCAAAATAACTTTGTAAAATCCAACCATTAACAATGCAATTATCACTACAAATTGACAAGATTGCGGAATAAAGCGACTTTTTTTGCATCTGTATTTGATTGTCCTAACAACATTATTAAAAATGTCCGAACTACCTTTCAAATTGAGGTTAGCAACTTGTCCACAACAAAGACAGAATTGAATGTTTCTTCCGCAGAACAACAAAATGGCCCCAACAATGATCCAGACGTTGTTTTGGAGGTAATCAATCTTCGGAAATACTTCCCATTGGAAGCAGGATACTTTTTCAAACGAAAGGTCGCCGACATTAAGGCTGTAGATGGAGTTTCTTTCAAGGTCAAAAAGGGGGAGACTTTGGGACTGGTAGGTGAATCATGATGTGGAAAATCCACAATCGCCAAAACACTGACGTTCCTTCACAAACCAACCTCCGGTGAAATATGGTTCAATGGCGTCGATCTAAGAACGCTATCAAGAAAAGAACTGAGAGAAGTGGCAAAAGACTTAACAATGGTATTCCAAGACCCTGCCGCTTCATTGGATCCGCGATTCACCGTGATGCAGTCAATCCTTGAACCATTGGAAATTCATAACCTTGTAGATGAGCATGAAAAATATGGAATCGTCAGAGACCTGCTTTTAAGAGTAGGACTTTCACCCCATCATGCTTACAGATATCCGCATGAGCTATCTGGGGGACAGCAACAGCGTGTCGGCATTGCACGGGCACTTACCCTCCAACCTCAACTGATTATTTTGGATGAACCGGTAAGTGCTTTGGATGTGTCTGTAAGGGCTTCAATCATCAACCTGCTGATCAAACTCCAAGATGATTTCAACTTCTCCTATATCTTCATCGCCCATGACCTTGGAGTTGTCAGAAAGATCTCACATAAGGTTGCGGTCATGTATTTGGGCAAGTTGATGGAATATGGCAATGTAGATGATGTGTATGATGACCCAATGCATCCATATACACAGGCATTGATGTCCGCAATTCCAATTCCAGATCCAACAATCAAGAGAGAAAGAATCCATCTGAAAGGAGAAGTACCAACCCCCATCAACCCACCAGTCGGATGCAGATTCTGTACAAGATGCAGATATGTCCGCCAGAAATGTTTCTTGGAAGAGCCAAAACTTAAGGAATATGACAATGGCAAACTTGTCGCCTGCCATTTCGCCCTTGAAATCAAGGCAGGTACACACAAACTGGCCGATGAGCTTGCAGAAGCGGAAACGGTCGAATAGATACTAATTAATATATTTTGCAGATACTACAACTATGGACTTGCAGGAAATTCAAAAGATACAGGAAGAATTTGTAAGATCAAGAAAATGGGACAGGTTCAAGGCAACACAGGTGTTCAGCCATCTGATTGAAGAATTGGGAGAAGTTGTCAAACATTTTCTTTATGAGGAAGGCTACAAAATCAAAGGTGCTGGACATGACGGAGCAACGACTGAAATATCTCAGGAATTCGCCCAGGCCTTCAACCTATTTCTTCAACTGGCAATCATCGCAGGCGTGAATCTTGAGGAGGCATGGAAAAAGGAGCACCAGAGGATGGAGAAGCGCTTCTCGGAACAAACATGGAAGAGGCTCGCTGAAAAGGCTGATTGATTTTTACCAACCCTTGGTCAACCAACTTTTTTGTAGCCTCCAATGCATGATCCTCGCTCATTCGCAACGTTTTCACAACCTTCGACAACTCCAACCGCCCTTTCAGCCGTACATACGAATAGATCTTTGCCTGTACAGGATCCTTGATTGGCGCAATTTCACCACTGATCTCCAAGAAACTGCCCAGTGTAAGAACACTCCGATTCTTTACAAAATACTGGTGCAACAAGGATGTGATGATCTTGAACGGTTCAATATTCCCAGTTACAACGCAGTCCGAAGGAACCAGCTTTTCAACCCTTTGGGCAACATATTGCAGGCACTCCGAAACAGTCGAATCCTCAATTCCCTTCGAAACCCTTGCGATATAGATCAAGTTCTTGAACCTATGGTAAATGAACTTGTAGTTTTTCGTCTCCAATTTCTTTGCCCCGACGTCGACGCTATGCGAAAAAGTCTCGATCGCTGAAAGAAAACCGCTTATGACCACGCCATCAACCTCAAAGCTGGAATTGCCAAAATTTTCATGATACAGGCAAAGACCTTCCTCTGAGATGACAAACACATCATGGACAATAGCGCCTAAGTCGACCATGTTCACTTGAGCATATTTGCCACATGTTTTATGGATTCGAAATACACCAACAACATTCCACGCTATTACGGAACAATTGTATTCCGACGTTTCGCAAATTCCCGCGCATCATCCTGACTCTCGAAGACCTGGATCACCCGATCCGCAACCTTGTTGGTTCTCCGACAGTACGGGCATTTCCTCGTTTTCGAACCTGCCGCGCACACCAAAAACTTCGCGCATTCATAGCGTTCGCACTGTATGACTGCCCACATCCGTATGTCACCCAATCATTGTCAAATAAAATTCATTTGAACATCGTCCAATTCCGCTAGGGAACTGATTCAGCCACTGAAACAGACCAGCTTCAGACGGCTTGGCGAGACGATTTCGCCGCTATCCCATCGGGATGACCCCTTTGGGACTACTTTTCTCATGATGTTGATTGCACCATTGATGTCGGCATTCCGTTCCATTCCGCATTTCCTACACCAGTACAGGCCGCGATGCACCCTGTTGCTTTTCCTGATGGTTCCGCAGGATAAGCATCTCTGCGAGATGTATGCCTCATCCACAAAATGGACAGTGATGCCGTACAGTCCTGCCTTGTATTCTATGCTTCGCTTGAGCATCCTATAAGGAAACTGCTGAAACTGCTGGGAAATTCGTCTACCCATCTTCAGCCCCCGCTTCATGTCATCCCATTCACCGATCACAATGTTTCCAATCATGTTGTGGAGGCAATGGTTCACAATACATCTCGACAGATGATGCACGAGATTTCGTACTATATTGCAGCGTTTGATCTGCAAATATTTCAGTTTCTTTCCTGTTCTGATGCCCTGCCTGTCATATTGGGATTTAAGCCTTGCAGTTTGCTTGTTCCACCATGGATTGTATGATTTGAAGCCAAGTCCTTCAAGGATGAAGGTAGTCTCTTTGGTGGAGACGGCAGTGACAAGGTTGTCAAGTCCCAAGTCAAGGGCCAAATAATGCTCTGAATCAAGATCAGGAATTATTTCTTCCTGAACATAGAGGAATTTAATCTCGAAATAGTCATTGAATTTTGGAATAATTCTTACTCCATGAATTGGTTGGCTCAGAAGGTTGTCAGGAATCCTGACATGCAGGTATTGCCTGCCAAGGCTCTGCATCCCTCTTCTGCCAAAACTGATCCGAAGGAACTTTCCTTCCCGCTTGATCTGCCTCTGGATGAATTCCAACTGGAAATGTCCGTCCTTTGGCAGAAACCGCGGAGGTCTAACCGCTTCATCATATTTTCCCTTCTTCTTGAGCTTGAACAATGCAAAGTAGCTCCGGTATGCCTGAATAACCTTTCGAAGGCTCAACTGTGCATGATCAGAGGAGAGGCTCAAGTAGCAGGGATAATCCTTCAGCTTGTGGAAAAGCTCTTTGAGGGTCAGGACATGCTTGGTTTCCTGATAATGTTGCCGTATGGTATAGAGGGCAAGATTATAGAGGCTTTTGGTCATGCGTGTCATCCGGTGAACCATCTCGTATCCGTCTATTTTTGTCCGAAGATGGTTCTTCTGGGCCTGCATAGTATATTTGACTGCTTTGCAGCATATAAGATTTTGGAGGAGTCAATTCAATGTGAACATTTCAGGTTTCAATTGACACTCGATAACAAACATTGAACATGAAGCTTTTTAATGCCGACAACCATTTCAAAATTATGATTGATGAGGAAGCAGACGAACCAAAACTCGAACTGAAACCTATCTCAGCAAAAATGCCTCCCGAAATGATAGACGCAATAGATGAACTCATCAGACAGGAGCAATATGCAACACGCTCAGAAGTCATCAGAATCGCTGTACGAGATTTGATCAAACAGTACGAAGGAACCTACTGAACCAGAATCCATTCCATTTTGCTCCTGCCCCGTGTGACATATGGTAAATTTAAAATGGAACCGTTTCATGTTTCAAATATAAATCTCAACATCAGAGGAATACACAATGAGTGCAAGAAGAGGAGCAACACGTAAAAAGAAAAAAGTGCTTTCGTCTGTCGAAAAATGGAGAAACAAAATATGGGTAGAAATCAAGACTCCACTGTACATCGATGACAAAGTACTCGGTGAAACACCAGCAAGCTCTGAGGAAAGCATCATCGGCAGAACAATAAAGGTCGACCTAATGACCCTAAACGGATCATTCAAGGATATCCACAAGCTTATTACCTTCAAAGTGTCCGAACTCAAGGGAAATGTCGCACATACAGAATTCTTCCAGTATGAACTGTCCAGAGACTACCTCAGATCACAAATCAGAAACCACCGATCCAGAATCGACGGAATATTCAACATAACCCTCAAGGACAAATCAAAACTCAGAATCACACTTACATGCGTAACAATGATCAGAGCAAAAACGTCCGAGAAAAAGGAAATCAGAAAAATAATGTATGAAACCCTCATGGAAATGATCCAGGATCTTACGTTCGAAGCATTCGTCTCAAACCTGATCGAAAACAAGTTCGCCGAAACAATCCAACAAAAAGTCGAAGAATTCTTCCCAACCAAAATTATGGAAGTAAACAAGGTTAAAGTACTCAAACTCCCTGAAAGAACCTGAACAAAAAAAAAGGACTGAGGATCGTGAACAACAACGCTATCGTGCTTGAAAATGTATCCAAGGTCTATACCCAAAAAAAAAGACAGCTCTACGCCCTCAAGGACATAAACCTCCAAATAAAACAAGGAGAATTCGTCTCGATTGTAGGACAGTCCGGATCAGGAAAAACAACACTCCTCAACATAATCAGTGCAATGATCAGACCAAATGAAGGAAATGTCTACATAAACGGAACCGAAATTGGACATGCACCAGAAAAAACCAGAACAATGATCAGAAGGGATGTCGTCGCAACAATCTATCAGGACCACAACCTAATACCAGTACTCAACGCATTCCAGAACGTAGAACTCCCCCTCAGACTCAAGCCCCTCTCAAGACAGGAAAGAAAAGAAATCGTCTCAAAAACCCTCGACCTCGTTGGACTCGCAGAAAGAAAAGACCACAGACCAAGCGAACTGTCTGGAGGAGAAAAACAACGGGTCGCAATCGCCAGAACTCTCGCTACAAAACCAAAAATAATCTTCGCCGATGAACCAACAGGTTCACTCGATGTCCAAATAGGAGACCAGATCATCAAACTCCTGCAGAATGAAAACAAAAACAACAACACAACTCTCGTCCTCGTCACACATGACCTGCAGCTCGCTGAGAAGGCCGACAGGGTAATAAGAATTAACAAAGGACAGATCATAGAGATCAGGGAAGGAAAGTTGAAATCCTAACACTCAACGTCATAAATTCCCATGCAAAGATTCCAGCATTCATCCAACTCATCCGCAAACCGCCACAAACAATCAAATACCATACACCCTAAGAATCATTTGTGGACAGCAAAATGGTCTGCGCCAAGAAAGTCGCAAGGTTTGTCCTCCCAATTGACAACCTAAGCCAAGAAGCAGCCAGAATTTTCCTCCAAGAGATATTTGACACATGATCAAACCAGACATACACTCAAAGACAATGTCAACAATATACAAAAAATACCAAAAGACTCGAAGAAAAACTCATGTATCTCTCGGATCAAGTTCTAAAATATCCAAAACTCAAAACCAAATGATAGACCCCCTGAACACATTCACCCAAAAAATGAATCAAAACAAATAACACATACAAAATAAAAAATTTAATAACCAAAAAATCCAAAACAACATTGGACACGCCATAGTAGCTCAGCGGTAGAGCGGCAGATTCCTAATCTGTAGGTCGTGGGTTCAAGTCCCACCTATGGCTTGAGAACAAATCGCATTGAGGTAAGAGAAACAGAAGGTCTCAGTGTTGTTTGATAGCTTTTTGCGGATCATACTGAGATCAAGTGGCCAGTTATTGTACAGCAATTTGCTTTCAATCTAGACAAGCTAGAATCCTCTATTGTAAGAACAGAAAACCCTGCAGGATGCGGTCATGCATTTCTCCCTTTCAATCTAGACAAGCTAGAATCCTCTATTGTAAGTTGAAAGATGCCCTCCGTGAGGTCATCGCATTTTACATCTTTCAATCTAGACAAGCTAGAATCCTCTATTGTAAGAGGATGCCAATGCAGCACCCATCCCCCAGCAGACATCTTTCAATCTAGACAAGCTAGAATCCTCTATTGTAAGGGATCCAGAATTCCCGGAGGATGCCGTTCCAATCGCTTTCAATCTAGACAAGCTAGAATCCTCTATTGTAAGTATGTTAGATCTACCAGTTACGAAACTGCAATTGGCTCTTTCAATCTAGACAAGCTAGAATCCTCTATTGTAAGGGGTGGATGAATCTGCGGTTTCAGGGGCTGGTACGGCATTTCAGATTGTGATTTTTGCTTTACCACACGCGGGGCACCTTCCTAAAAACCATGTGAATCCGTTCTCTGCTTGCAATATAGATGGACTAGAATCCTCTACTCCAAGTTCATTGTGGCCTTTGGAATAATTAAACCTTTTCTCTGTCCTCTATACGGAAAAGAGCAGGTTCTTGAAGACCACCAGCATAGTTTCCATAGTTGCAAACTCGAACTGAAGATTGCGGCGATCCAGTTGGTTCTCCAATTCTTGGGCCATGACGCCGAACGAGTAGATTTCCTCGGCAATCTTTTCGAAGTTTGCCAGTGAACGGATATGGCTGAGGCTTTCGGCAATGGCGAAGAACATTTCCTTTGCCTTGGAGAAATTTTCGTAGTTTTTCTTTTTCGCCTTTGCATAGGCCATTCCCAAGAGGAAGTGTTTGATTGCCCTGTATAGCCTGATGGAGTTGGAGATGAGTGCAATCTTGACTTTGAGTCCCTGTACGATTTCTTGACGATAGTTCTTTTCGATCTGTTGCAGGACATCAATCAAGGCCTTGTAGTCATCGCTGAGTTGGTTTATGGCTGCCAGGGACCTGCTGTCGTCATCCAATGCCCGTTTTATGGCTTCCAGCTCGAATTCAACCAATGATCTGCTGAAATTGTTGCTGAGTTCGAAGGCGATCATGGAGAGTCTTTGGATTATGTCATTGATGGTAAGGTACTGAACGATTGATTGGTGGATTTCAGACTGAAGGAGGAAGATTTTGGTCAGGGAGTTGAGCCGTGTTTCCTTGAGAATGGGGGTGTGTTCAAACTCATCTTTTTGGGTAATTTCGAAGCTGTCGTCGAGGAGGTTGAATGATTTGATTTGGAAAAGGAGGGCC
>JALUTL010000419.1 GCA_027016475.1 Candidatus Heimdallarchaeota archaeon | reverse complement strand
GCAGAAGAATTCACACAACTGCTCGTAGGAGCCAGTTACATATTGGTTCCTCAGAACTCTTCCCCGTGGCGAAAACATGACTTTCTTTCCTATCTGGCCACGTTCAAGATCAAGCCTTACAAGATAGCGCCATTATGTCATGATTGCCTGCAGAAGTATCAACGATTTAAATTGCTTCAGGAAAGTCAAATTATTCAAGGGTTTGATAAAAAAATCCTTTGCCCCGAATGTGCGATGGAGATTCTCAAGTCTCATATCTCAAATCTAGGATTTCACCAAACTAAATCCCTTATTGACTTTGCAAAGAAAAAACTATTACAGACACAAAGCCTCAAAGAAGCCTTGGAAGTTTTAGAACCAGCTAGTCCTGTCCATGAAGCAAGTTTTTCAAAATCCCACACCCTCTATGACATTATAAAAGCTGCCCCGATTAAGCCAAAACCGCTAGATCTGATTTCTCTTTCTCCCGAGTTGAAAAAATTGCTCAAAAGGAAAGGCATTGCTGAACTTCTTCCGATTCAATTAGAAGCCCTAGATGCTGGGTTGCTCGAAGGCGAGGATCTCCTCGTTATTGCAGGAACTTCATCTGGAAAGACTCTGATTGGAGAAATAGCGGGATTACACAATCTGTTGTCTGGAAAAGGAAAAATGCTCTTTCTCACTCCACTAGTTGCTCTTACAAATCAAAAATATGACTACTTCCTCCGAAGATATTCCTCCTCCGGCTTGAAGGTGGGAATTCGAGTTGGGATGACTCGTCTTGATCTTGGGGATGAAGATCGCATTACATCCGATACTCGGATCAAAGATAGAGATATTATTGTGGGCACAATTGAAGCCATAGACTATCTTTTGAGAGGTAAACGAGCCAATGAATTAGGGGACGTTGCAACTGTCATAATAGATGAGTTCCAGTTATTGGGTGATCAAGAACGGGGAATAGAGCTAGATGGAACCCTAATAAGGCTAAGGCATCTATTCCCGGCCATTCAAGTCATTGCCTTGTCAGCCACCATCGGGAATTCAAAAGAAGTTGCAAACCACTATGGATTAAAGCTAGTTGAAAATCATGACCGACCCGTTGCCCTTGAACGCCACGTAATTTTAACCCAGCCAGGTAACAGCAAAGCCCCAATTATCTCTAAACTCATCAGAGACGAGCTTCAAAGAACAAAGAAGATGAAATTCAAAGGACAGACCATTGTTTTCTCACCGACAAGGAGAGGATGTGAAGAACTCGCTTCAAGGTTGAGCAGAGATAATATCAAGGCAACACATTATCACTCCGGCTTGCCATATGTAAAGAGAAGAAGAATTGAGAGAGGATTCGAAGAGGGGACATACGACGCAATCATTACTACCGCCGCATTAGGGGCAGGAGTTGACTTTTCTGCCAGCCAAGTGATTTTTGAGTCACCCGCAATGGGTTCACGATGGCTGACAGTAGCGGAATTCCATCAGATGATGGGGCGAGCAGGAAGATATGGAAAACACAAGATTGGAAAGGTCTATCTGCTTCTTGAACCGGGGGCAAAACTCTATGCGAAGATGGAAGAAACAGAAGATCAAATTGGATTAAGATTACTCACTGCACCTATAGAAGCCATTGAAGGAGACATTACCTTTGAAGCAGAGCAAGACCAATTACTTGCGATGATTTCTTCCACCCAATTGCTCCCCGCAAAAACTCTTCGAAAACTTCACCAATCAATGTATTACCAGACAAATAAGACCAAGGACCTAGTGAAGCCAATGCTTGATATCAAGCTAATCAATGCCAAAGATAAGGGCTTTGAAGCTACAAATCTTGGAATTGCTACCTCCACGAGCTTTATTTATCCATCAATCGTGTTTAGAACAATTCAACAATTAAAGACGATGGATGTTCTTGATATTGTTGCTCGGTTAGAACCCTTCGATACCCTTCATTTGGCTTCACGAATCCAAAGTCGCGTTGAGCGCATCGTCAAGTCAAGGGGTAGCTCAAAATTCTTCGCAAATCGGGTTCTTGACCTACTCAGCGGGGACTTTACCCTCTATCGTAAGGAAGAAATGGATCCTTATGTTCTGGATCGGCTCAGACTTTGGATTGACCTACTGTATCCTTGTTCTCATCAAGATAGGCCTTTTTGCGATTGTGGACAAATTAACATTGCAAAGCTCATCATTCAGAGAAGAATGCTTGGGGACACTCCTTCAAGAGTAATATCTTACTTGGAATCCAACTATGATCTCACGGCCTATATAGGAGATCTTATCACTTTTCTTGATGCAGTGGTACACCGATTCGAAGCTCTACACAGAATTGCGA
>JALUTL010000418.1:3858-7525 GCA_027016475.1 Candidatus Heimdallarchaeota archaeon | reverse complement strand
GAGCCAATACGAAACTGAGTTCATAGAAATCTTGGAAACATTGCAAAAACATTCTGAGGACTTTAGAACAACCAAGGCACTTGTTAAAATTGAATAAGATTCAGTCAGAAAATGAATTTCTCCTAAACCTTTTTCGATTCCTCCCAATTCCTAAAATCAATATGAACAAAACAAGACGATCAAAAGTAGTGAAGAATGAGCGGGAAGGGATTCGAACCCCTGTTCTGCTGGACTCTTGGTGTTGACACCCAAACCAGCCATGTTACCAAGCTACACCACCCGCTCATATTGGTTTTGAATTAATGAAGTTATATATTCTTTGGAAGTTGCGCGTTTTTGGTTTAGGTTGTTCAGGGAATGTTCATCCAAAAACATATCGGCAAAAAAATAGTTAGTTATTGAGGATACATGTATGAAAAAGTTCACTACAGTTAATGTTTTCCTGATTTTTTTGTTCTTGGCTCAAATTTCGGGTCAAACGGCTGTAACGATAGAAAAGGTGAACACGCTTGAGTCGCCGGAGGAAGAGGGAACTTCTGCATTTTATGAACTGTTTCATTTTGGGGCTGGTCATATTGTAGCGGGTGGTTCTCACCTGTATGGGTTCAGTATTTATTCAATTGAGAACATTACTCATCCTCTTTGTTGGGAACATAACTGGCAACTACCATACCCAATGTCTAGTTGAGACACCAGAGCGATTTTTTGTGTATGAATTTGGTGTGGGGGTTCTTGCGTTAAAATTTTCGGCTGATTTCAAGAGCATTACAAAATTGGCTTCATTGCAAACGTATGGATGTCAGAGGCTATTCATACATGAAAATTTGCTGGTTGTTGCAGACACAAACAAGATTCATTTTGTTGAGGTTTTTGAGACTAGTTTATTGTTAAAATCGACTTTGACAGGGATGAGGCAAATTGAGATAATGGGGGTGAAGGATGAGCATCTGATTGTCACGGGGCAAAACGAGACGGACAGTGTGCATTCAGTTTGGTCGATCAACATCAGCAACTTGACAGATCCATACATTGAAACTAGGTTTCAGACATTTTCGTAGGTAAGGAAGGGAACTGTTTCGGGGAATTACGCGAGATATTGGGAGGAGATTACAACACGTTGTTTATGAACATAGCCAATCTGCCCACCATGACACTGGAGCGGAACGATAGTACAATCACGTGGAACTATGGAGTTGAATCAATCTTTCCTTATGTGTTCTTGGGTCATTCACAGGGAATAAAGATAGTAAATTTAGACGGTTTGAAGGATGAGACGAATTTGCCAACGTTTGACACTTGGCGTTTGCTTGCCTTGAAGAAGAACAATACTGCCTTTTTGTACCAAGGGAGGGAGCATGAGCTGAATATTTTCAAGGTTAATGGATTACAGTTTGAACCAGAAAATTCATTGACTACTATAACTACAGTTGTGAGTGAAACAGGTTCAGATTTGCCTGAATCCACAATGACAAGAGCATATTTGCCACTATTCCAAACAGCGATGGTCATCGCAGCGATTAGTTTCATCAGGAAGAAGAAGGATTGAAATGGCATTGTACAGTTTCTGAAAAAAATCTGGAGATTTTTGCTTGATACTTCATTATGTGGTACTCGACAACCATTCACATGATGGGATAGCGTCGAAATCTCCAACCCGTCTTAAGCTGGTTTGTGTCAGCTGGTGGTTTCCTAAGGGATCTTTGCGATGAAAATGTTCATTTACAGATGAGAGTTAGAATACTTATAGGCAAGATTGCTCATCTTGCTGTGCGTGGATTCAAGTCATTTAAAGATGCTCAATTTGATATTACAGACAGAAACGTCGTTATTGGGATCAATGGCTCAGAAAAGTCCAATTTGTTAGAAGTTTTTGAATTTGTACGGAATGTAAGAAGCGGGCATCTTCAACTTTATGTGGGAAAAGCAGGTAGTGCAGACAAGCTTCTTTACATGGGAGCACATGTCACCAGAGACATATACATCAGGATTGAGTATACCAACTTCACTTATGTTCTTGCGTTGTCATATACCAAACAAAATTCCTTGGTCATTAGTGAGGAAAAAATAGAAATTGATGGCAATACATATGTTGTTTCTCCATCAGGTTCTAGTGAATCAAAGCTTGAAGGTGACAAGATAGACACAGTAGATTATTCATGGCTAAAGCAGGATGTCCGAGAAGCGCTTAAGGAACAGATGAAGTTTTTTGTTTTCCACTTCTCCGATGTTGGCCATACATCCAAACTCGGAAAGCCTGCGGACATGAATGACAATAGGACACTGAGGCCAGATGGATCAAACCTCAATGCCATCCTTTTCCGTATCCACAAAAAATCGCCTGATACGCTTCAAAGAATGGAATTTGTGATTAACCAAGCTGCCCCTTATTTCAAGGAGTTTAGTTTACGAAAAGATCCGTTGAATGAGCAAATGGTATTGTTCGAGTGGCGACACAGAGCAAAAGACAATCTTTTTGATTTTTCAGATCTTTCAGATGGGACAAAACGGTTGATAGGAATATTGACAACCATTTATCAGGAAGAGCATCCGTCACTGATCATAATTGATGAACCAGAGATTGGATTACATCCGAAAGCCTTAGTGTTACTTGCTGAAGTTATAATCAAAGCGTCAGAACACATTAAGTTCATCTTTTCCATGCAGTCCCCGAGGTTTCTTACTCTATTCGATGAATGGGATGTAATTGTTAATGAATACAGTGACGATCAATCAGTTCTAAAAAGGCTTGATCCAGAAGGAATAAGACATTGGATAGAGGACTATGATCTTGGTGAACTTTGGGAGACGAATGTTATTGGGGGAAGGCCATGAATTATTGCAAAATCCTAGTTCTTGTCGAAGGGCAGACAGAGGAATCATTGGACGAATCATGCAAAACCATTTTCATACAAAAATTATGTTTTTCAGCCGGTATTCGTATCCACTAAAAGAACCGGTATTGGAAAACAAAAAGGCGGAAAAATAACTTTAGGCAAGTTTATTAAAGAGTTACGTTTATTGCTGAAAGACAAATCGGCTCATGTTGTAACCATGATGTTTGATTTCTACGGCTTGCATCATTCCTTCAAAGAAGATTGCGAAAGTGATCAAGATCCTACTGAAGGAAAGTTGGTAGAAAGAGCAAATGACGATAGATTCATTTCATATTTTCAGATTCATGAGTTTGAAAGCCTGTTATTTTCAGATGTCGAGCAGATACAGGTACATTTGTCCTCAAATTCAAAGATACAGTCATTGAAGGGAATTCCACCTGAAAGCATTAACCATGACAACCCACCTTCATTGAGATTACAGAATGCTTATCCAAAAAATTCCAAGCTTATAGATGGGATACATATTGCTGAATCCATTGGTATTGATAAAATGAGACAGGAATGTCCTCATTTTGACTAATGGATAAAACAGATTGAGGACAAATACAATGGATTGGTATTCATTGACCCAGTATCATAATTGGTTTTCCCCAATCAAGGAAAAAAGTTTTGATTTGATAATATACAAACCAAATCCGATTGGTTTGCACGTAGCATATCTCAGCAAATGGATGATAGGAGTTATAGTCATCCATAAATATTGATTTGATGTTGACCAGCACCTTCAATTAATGGCCTACAAATTTCATTGTATTTTCATGAATAATCTGTAT
>JALUTL010000418.1:0-3848 GCA_027016475.1 Candidatus Heimdallarchaeota archaeon | reverse complement strand
GTAGTAGACATTGCCGTCACTTTCTGTGAGCATGTTTTCAAGAGGGGTTTCCAAGGCAATCTTTTGGTGATAGCTGTAGTGAACGGCAGGGCCAATTGAGAAATAGCATCCAAGATCAACCAATTTTTTATGGACATTCAAAGGTCCTGAATACCAATGGATATTGACTTTTGCAGGGTCTATTCCTGATTCGACGATGGCATTCAGGATATCTTGCTCAGCACCTTTCGTATGGAGGTTGATCGGTTTCTTTGTTTGGCATGCCAATTGGAGAAAGAACTGGAAAGTCTGTTGCTGTGCAGGATATCGATCCTGCTGTTTGACCCAGTGGTAGTCGAGTCCTGTTTCACCTATGGTTTTGCATCGTGAATCCTTGATGAGCATTTCAAACTGATCCATTTCATCTTGGGAAAGCGGCTTTTTGGCTTTCCAAGGATGTTTTGCCACGCCGGGAACAAGCTCTTTTTGGAAGAGGGGGTCTTCCTTGAGCATTTCCAAAGCGCGTTTCGATTCATGAAGTGTCATGCTCATGACATGGACAGTTTGGATATTTTTCTCCCTCCATCTGCTCTTGAGTCGGGGAAGTTCCTTGTACATCTTGGCCATGGACAGATGGACATGGACGTCATGAAACATGGTTCTCACCGTTCAATTTTTTGGATCGCATCTTGAAATCGGAGTGATGCATCATGAAGTATTGGGTTTCCGTGGCCTGGGAGCATCATATCGAATTTCATTGAAGCAAGTTTCTTGAAAGACTTGATGGTCATGTTCATGTCATGGGTAAACAATTTTGGGGGCAATGACGGGTCACCGTGTTTATTGGTCACGGCAGTGTCTCCAGAAAACATCACTTTGCCAGTGAGAAATCCCAATGATCCCGGGGTATGTCCTGGAAGAAAGTGGGCTTGGATCTGCCCAATGGTTTCCTTGTCCTGAACATATTGAAGTGCATGGACAGCCTTTCCTTTCATGAACGGGTTAAGAATCAGAAACATAGGTTTCAGTACAATGTTGTTCGGCAGGGGACGACGTTTCTCGTTCGTGACGTATGGGGCATCAAGTTCATGGATGAACATATTTGGGTGGAAAATTGAGTGGAGGTGATATGCTCCATTGACATGGTCAGTGTGGTGATGTGTAAGAAATATGGAGCTGACCTTTCGATCCTCCAATTCTGTCTTGATATATTCCATGATTCGCTTAGCCTTTTTGTTGAACCCTGTGTCTATAAGGATCAGCTCGTCGTGCGTTTCCACAATGTAGCTGTTTGACATTCCCTTGATCCAATGGATGCCATCTGCAATTTCTGAATTCGGTCGGAGATCAGACATGAGTTTTGGTAGTGGAAGCAATTTATAGGTGTTGCCGGATATTGATGGCAGAATGATCTGAAACATGACTGAATCGTGAAAAAAGCTGTTATGGGGTGGTGATGGGGGTAAAAGTTATAAGTTTCGGACACAATGGATAGCCATGGAAGAGCCGGCAGACGAACAAAGCTATTATGACCTTCCAGAACTAGATCTGCCGAATTTTCCCAATTTTTGGTACAGATGTTTCAGCGAGAGCCACATGGAAAGCCCCGAGTATGTTTTCAGAAACTTTTTGGCGCAGGCAGCATACACTGCGGTAAAAGGACAGCGTCCAGCCAGATTCAAGGCTATGCTGACAATGAATCCTGAGCAGCTGATCCGAAGCCTAATTCTGAAACGAACAAAGTCAGTATTTCCGTCAAAAGAGTACAGAGAACACATGGCATGGCTGGAAACAGAACTGAAGCGTTTGAAAAGTGCAAAATACAAAGACAAGGATAATTATTCAAGAAAAGATTATCAACGGATTCTGAGGCAACTGAAAGAAGTGGAGCAGAAAAGGGACGATTTTGTGGAAAAACATGCCAAACTTCGTCAATTTGCCCGATTTGGAGAATATACATTGTTTGTCCAAAATGCATTGCTCGGTGAGCTGGATCCCGACTCAAACGTTGCACGGCAGGGAGCATTGTTTACGCTTGGCTATTGGATTTCCATGGTTGATGAAGTACTTCAGTCACAGGTTGGCAACACATTGGTTGAAGCGGCCTTGGGACTGTTCGATCGGATTGTGGCACCGAGACTACAGGATGACATGGAATGTGTAGTTGTTCGTGAAGCGATACGGGGGAGCATAGAGATATTGCTTTTTTTGGGGGATTATATATTGAATTTTTTCAAATCAGGCATGTTCTGCAACTATAAGCAGCACATGCCAGGTTCATCACCTATCGACGAAAACCTGCTGCTTGTACTGCCTAACACAAAGCTGATGGATTGGTTGTGGATTAAACGCACAGATACAATTCCAAAGCTTTTGAAAAAGCGAATTCAGGAAATATTTCCATTAAAAGTTGATTATGATGTAGATTTGGCAACAGAAAAAGGAATACAGGAATATGAACGCAAGCGGAGTGCACGGAGAACCATTGGGCTGGCCACACGGGAAAACCGACGGTACAGGTATCTGGCACTGGAACTGATGAAAATCATAAAACTGGAGGCGGTGGATGGTAAAGCAGCACATCTGCAGGGAATGTACCTTGATAGAGTAATGTATTTCCTTCATCCGTACCTGAAGATTTTTCCGTACCTCTAACTTTACTTATATTGCTAACACATATACAATCCACGAAAGGGTTTATTACCTCTTTCATCAAAGAAAAATAGAGGACGGGGGACATGGTCGCCACCACATATGCAACACAGACGCTGATCTCCAGCAATTCATTGGTTACAGAAGCCTTGAAGGAAGCAGTCACAGATCTAGACACCATCAAAGTTCCTGCGCCATACGAGAACCTAAAACCAGAAATTTCATTGATGTTAACCGAAGAAGAATATCAGATTTTGGGTCTTCTTGCTCCAATAGTTGAAAGATTCCCCAAAAGGGCAAAAAAAGTGATAGATTCATTTGGAACCAATCATTCCCCTTTATTTGTGCTTCATTTGGAGTTTTTCAACATCTTTTTGAGAATAACCCTTCCGAAGGAACAGGACAAAACATATTGGGATTCCCTGTTTTCTGAGGCTGACAAAATCCATGAACAGTTGAGAGCTCTCAAAATCACCCCAGAATTGGATGCCATTGAGGAAAAGCTGGGTGAAACAGTTCTGTTGACCTTGAAACCACACTATTTCCCTTTGCTTCTGAACGAAATCTTCGTATTCAGTCTCAAGGGGATGATCTTGCTGTCAGATGCAAATCTCCTTAAATTGATAAGAGTATATGAAATGGCGGAAGAATATGCCAAAAGGACAAAAGTTCTGACATTCTTTCGGCTTATTTTTATTCATGATCAAGCCACAACCCACGAAATCCTAGGAGCAAACGATACCGCCATTGACCGATATCAAAAATTGCTGGAGGAACTGGAGAACCTAGAGGAGACTCACTCCAAAAGCTTCCCTTGGATAAAGTTGGTATCCTTTGCCACATACAATATGGCATTTTATTATACAAGAACCAAAGATTTTGTTAATGCTGAAACGTGGATAGGAGCTCTTTTCAGGCTAGAACAAAAAACAAAACATCCCATTGTCGTCAACACTCGCATTTCAATACTCCCTATTTTTTGGCATCTGAAAGGAGATTTGGAATTGGCTACAAAGTATTATCAAAAGAATCTGGAACTTTTGCAGAGAATTTACATGGAACCAGAAGCAGGGACATTACGGATCAATGCCCTTACATACTTTTTATTGCTTTACTCGCAAAACAATGTTGATGAAATTAAACAAACTATTGATTTTATCAAATCATTCATCATGGAAAACCCATCTGAATCGTACAGGTTTGTCTATCTTGATGTC
>JALUTL010000417.1 GCA_027016475.1 Candidatus Heimdallarchaeota archaeon | reverse complement strand
GTCGAGCATATCGCCAATGAACTTACATCACTGCAAACATTCATTACTAACTTCCTTGCCCAAACCAAAGAGGACATCAAAAAACAGCTAGATCAGTTGAATGCGTCAGTCAAAGCTGAGCTGACATCAATACAAGAAACATCAACAGAAAATAGAAACGAGTTTGTTGAAAAAATCAAGAATGATGCTCGAAACCTCGCACAGGAAACAGAAACTAGGCTCTCAGAGTTTCATCAGATTCTGACAGACCATTTGAATTCCATACAGGAAGGATTGTTTTCTAAAATAAACGAGCACAGAGGTCAATTTGAACAAGTGCTGACCGATGGCTTTGCTGAATTTGATCAGCAGAAAGAACAACTTCTCCGAGAACAAGCGGAACAATTGGATTCCATCAACGCGGAAGCTGAAAAACTTCAGATAGAAGCTGAAGCTTCAAAGAGCAAATTTGTTGAAACATTTTCCAATACCTTGAAGGATTTCAGATCCAACCTGCTTAACTCTTATTCTTCCGAAACAAAAGGATCTCTGACGAATTTTGAAGGATCATTGAAGTCGGCTTCAGGGGCTCATGAGCAACAGCTTAGAGATTTCCGATCCAAATTCGAGGTAAACATCGTCAAGATTCGTGAAGAGCTACCGAACGAAATTGAACGTATGTTTAATGATCATCAGGACAAATTGAAGCACCTTACAAGAGAATTCGATGCGTTCAAGAGCAAAACGGAAGGTTTCCTAAAAGAATTGGAGGTAGCATTGGAAAAAAACACCAAGGGGATGTTTGGAAAAAAGGATGAGGTAATCCAAAAACTCGAAGAACATAGAAAAATGATGGGCGATTTTGAACGTGTGGCGAATAACTTGGAGTCGGCCATCAGGGTCATGACATCCGACTCTGAGACTACACAAGATGAAATATTGGATTCTATTGGAAGAACTGTTCAGGATGAGATAGAAAGAGTAGAGGAACTCATCGATTCCCAAACCTCGCAGATTGAAAAGTTGGTTCAGACTGTAGGGACTGAAGTGGTTAACTCTTATCAAACTTTTACTTCTGCATTCTCAAGCAAATCATTGGAACTTATTGAGGAAATGGAAACCAAATTGAACCAAGACTTGGCTGAATATTTGGAAGGGCCTCTTACACAGATACTAACCAAAGCTCAATATGTAGCAACCGGGTATGACGAGAATGCACAGGAAAATCGAATTTTGGCCACTCAGGATCTGCTTGTTAAAACATTAAAACAAGGGTTTGACACCTTGGTGGAATCCTTAGAGTCTCAATTCGAGAAAACCAAGACTCAAATAGAAACAGAAATCCAAATGGGGTTGGATCAGAATGGGAAGATCAAAGACGACTTTGCAGCTGCACTATCTTCCAGTCTTGATGAGCAGTTGACAACGATTTCACAATTCTCTGAAACAATGGGTAAAACTCTGTCTGATGTAATTTCCCAAACCTCCTCTCAATTGGAAAAGAGCTCAGAAGAAACCAATGTTAAACTTGACACCACAATTACTGAGAGAACACAAGAAATTGAAGAGGGGGTACAGACTGAGACAAGTAACTTGAAACAAGATACACAGAATCGGCTTGCAGAAATAGCAAAGCAGTTTGAGTCATTCAACCAAGAATTGAACAGCATCAAAGAAAACACAAATTCATCCCTCGCAGAAATGATATCTGCCGCAAAGAACAAACAGGAAGTAAACTTGAAAACAACATTGGAGTCCTTGTCAAAATCATTTGCCAATGCTTCTTCAGCGATCACAAACTCTTCAAAATCACTTCAAGACGATGTCAGCAAACCCTTGATGAAAATAAAGACATCAACTGAAAACCTGAACAAGACCTTTTCGGCAGAAGTTGACAAGTCTGCTAAATCCGCAACCAATGAAGTGAAAAATGCATTTAAAGAAGCTTTGAAACCCGTTGACATAATTGAAACGACTGCAAATACCTTCATCGAAGCCCTTGATGCATTTTTGAAATCTGTTGAGAAACAGAAAATGATTTTTGAAGAAGGGTTGACCAGTAAATTGAATACTATCAAGAACACAATTAACAACTACTCTGCGGAATACCAGCAACAGTTTATCAATCAGATCAATTCTAACGTAGAGATGTTTAAGTCGACCCTAGACAATGTTTCTGAGTTTTTAAACACCCAGTTCGGAGACCTACAGACAGAAGTGAATGGTGCAGTATCCAATGTCACTCAAAATGTTGAAAATCTTGTCTTAAATGCAATAGAACAGGCCAAAAATGATCTGATGCACGCAACCCGTGCACTTGCTCAGACAATATCTGAAACTGCAACGACCGCAAATGCTAGCCTACTTAGCTATGAAGAAACTCTCAGGAATTCCACACAGGAATATGAGAAAGTAGTGGACAATGCACTTGGTGAAGATCTTGGAAAGCTCAATACTACATTTGAGGAACATGTTCGCAAAGCGGTTGAAAGTATCCAGTCCTCTGTAATCACCCTGAAAACAAATGTACAGGAATTCAATGAGCAGTTGACACAAAAAGTAGACGACGCATTGAGGCAAGGTAGATCCGAAATAGACTCAGAAATCGGCAAAATTCCTGGCGTGATTTCTGAGACCTTGGACGCTGCTGGCAAATCAATGGCAATTCTGACCACCATTGCCGGAAGCGCCGCCCAGTTTGAACCCAAATCAATTGAAACAACTTATGTTGATGCAACGAAAGATGCAGTTGTTGCTGAACTTAACGGCTTGGTGATGCGAACTAAATCAAACTTGACCATTGTAACTCCCACAGTCGATTGGATTGATCCATCAGTATGGGAAGTGTATGCTCGAAAATCTGTCACAATTGTCACTGATCCTGAAGCCCATTCACAAAAGGACAGTCAAATCATTGAAAAGATGAGAAAATCTGACAACAATATCATTTTGAGGAAATATGAGGCGAGAGGATATGGTGCAACTGGTCTAAAGATGATAATAGCCACAAGGGATGGAGAGGAGGTCATGATTGCAACACCATTGACAAGCAACGAAGTTCATGGAATCGTGACTCATGACCCGACCTATGTTAGTGAACTTGGTACACTTGTGAGCTCATACTTAACTAGCAAACAATGGATGTAAAAGTGCCAAAAAAGTTGAACCAAATCTCGTATTTTTCATTTTCAAACCACATATCCTCAAAATTTTCAAAACAATTATATACTCAATTATATTATATGAGTATAGATTAGTATGGTTCTTAATCAAATCCGAGCACCACTTACAAAACTTATGAGGCCAATCTATGTATCATTGGCAAAGTTGGGTGTAACCCCTAATGTAATAACTATGATAGGACTTGCATTCAGTATCATTGGCGGGTGGGCTTTTTATACCCACGATTATGGAGTTGCTGCGTTGGCAATAATGATTGGCGGGTTTATGGATATGTTGGATGGTGGTGTTGCTAGAGTCAGTGGACTCGCTTCTGACCATGGTGCATTCTTGGATTCTGTAATAGATAGAATCGGCGAAGCTGCAATTTATACGGGTTTGGTATTGAGCTTTACAAATTTCGTTGATCAATTGGTGGCAATATCTCTACTTGCATCTGCCTTTTCAGTATCTTATCTTAGAGCAAGAGGAGAAGGATTGGGTGTGAGCCTGAGTGGTATTGGAATCATGGAAAGGGCAGAAAGGATGACTGTGCTATTCTTTGCAGGTTTTGTTGGCTATTTCTATTCTGAGCTTGCAGTTGTTTGGATAATTAGAACACTCCTTGCCTTGACCCTCTTAACAGCTGCCCACAGATTCATTAAAGTCTATATGCTGTTAAAATCGGAATCAATCGTAATTGCATAGGTTTCAAAATTTTTTCATAACCCAAGACATGGAAATAAAACCAAATGATTTTATTTGACCTATTGATGTGCATTTCGTATGAAAATTATTGACATATTATTTTATGTCACCTTTGTTAGTCTAGTTTTTGGATTACCTACATACCTGATTGCAACTAATGAAATAATTGATCAAGGATGGGTAGTCACGGAAAGAATTTCTGGTTATACGTCCTATAAGGGTCAACTTTTCCGATATGAAACCCAAAATGTATTTTATGTTGAATCATTTGAAATCATTGAGAACAACGGAACAAAACTGGCGGCAATAAATATAGTTGACAAAGGAACGGATGGCGGGGTTGAAACAATCACACAACCTGTAAAGGGGGCCAACTTCGTTTTTGATTTCAATATGTCTGGAAGTTATCCTACATATTTTGATATCAGTCCTCTCTTGATAAGGGATGTTCCCCAAACCGGTTCTTACCCTTTCAATTCAACAGAAGATACATTCCTAAGGTCGATGAGATGTGAACAAATAAACTGTAGGTTCAACTTGGATCATGAACCAGATTTTTTCAACATTAACTTTGAATTTGTTCAGCTCGTCAATTGGAGTGGAACAATTGCAAATATGACCGTCAATGTTGAACTGAACACAAACAATCTTCCAAATGGTATGATTGAAAGAACAGCTGCTCATGTTATCAAAAGAGACAGTCAAGGAAACATAGTTTTCGTCAAGGATCATTCCTACCAAATACAGAGCGTGTTTGCGCGGTATTTTCGGGTAATGGATCAGGAAGACTTGCAAATACCTTATCTTCTGTTGGCCATTTGGATTGTTGTTAGAATCTACCAAAAAGCAATGAAATATATGGAAGACAATGGAATAAAACTTTGGTACAAAGAATCCAGATCACCACCAGATATTCCAATAGAAAAAGAGGATAAAAAATGAATTCAACAGAGTAAATTCAAATTAAGTTGATTACAGTCAAACAATTTTTTAGGTGCTTTTTTGTTATCGACTTGGTGTCGACTTTCAAGACAATTACTGAATTCGTTCGTGCAACGCCTGAAAAATCGGTTCCACCTAAACAGGCAAGGCAGGATCGTCTTACAGACCTTCTGTTTGTGTTGTTGATTTTCTCAGTTTCATATTGGCTAAAATTTTTTGTCGTAGAGTATTATCTTGGAATATTTGGAGACAACAACGCTTTTCGGTATGTTAATGGCAAGGACGAGTTGTACTGGTTGACCAACCTTTTTGGATGGGAACAGGGAGGAATTTATGAAGTAGAGGGATATGCAGATTTTGATTTTTATTACATCCCATATGTAGACAACTTCTCTGTTGGATGGAATCCGTATGAAGGAAGTTCAACTGCAACATTCAACCCTGAAAGAATGGATGGCTATGTATATGGCCCGCTCTATATTTTCTTCATATCAATCGGAAAGATGTATTTTGGATTGACCGCCGAACAGTCTGTTTGGGTCTCCAATATCGTGTTTGATAGTTTGTGCAGCGTAATGGTCTATGTGTTGGGAAAGAGGTATACTGGGAATGTAATAGCTTTCATAGCAGCCATGTTCAATTCTGTTGTACCCATTTCGTTGTTTTATGCTAATATCTATGGACTTAACACACCTCAAATGACGTTCTTCGCATTACTTTACCTCTGGTTCTTCTTAGAACACCATGACACATTGGGGTTTGCAGTCTTGGCAATGGGATTCATGACAAAACAATTCCCTCTGTTATTCGCAATGCCAGCACTAATGTTCATGGTGCGAAGATATGGATGGTTGAGAGGAATTTCATTTCTCATTGTATTCATTATGTGGTCTCTTTTGTTCTCATTGCCCTACATTGTTGTTACTCCTACTCTGTTCATCATCAAGTTGTTTTTGGCAGGAAGGGCACCTGAAGGAGTGCCAACATATGAATATTTGGAGCAGAATCAAGGTATCGCACCAAATCTTGTATCTTCAGCAGTCGGAAACCAAAACTATGACTTCGCCCTATTTCTGGATCCACTGGTCAACAGCCAACTGTTATTTGTGGGTTCACTTTTTGTGTTCTCCTACTTTGGATTTTCGGCCTACAGGATTATGGAAGAAAGACCGTATCTGTATCTGCGATTTGCAGCTGCTTTCTATTTCCTTGCGCACGGCACTATAGCTCGAGGGATCTATAAGTACTACACGCCTTTTCTTATACCATTCTTGATTTTGGCGTTGATTCCGTACACACCAAATGGTTCACCTCACATCAGACTTGGACACTTTGTCAAATTGGGGTTCAATACTTGGCTCGATCCAAAATATCGATTGCAGAAACCATCTCTCACCTATTGGGGGTTGTTTCTGGTGTTGATTGGATCTTTGACAGGGATAATTCTGTCGATCGATTGGATGGTCTCACTCTTTGTTGATGATCTAATAATGAGAAATGTGTGGAAATTTTTTATCTATCTCGGAATTATCGTTTCAATTGCATTTCCTTCTCCAAGTAAAACTCCAAAAACAACAGGAGAAAAAGATATTTCTCCAGAAAAAGTTCAATCAGCAGAAAGCACAACAGAAATCACCAATCCCCTCCTAAAGAAAATAGAATTTATTGTAAATGAGAACAATTGGATCTCTGTACTCATAACTGCTATTACTATTTTGGCAATCTTTAGCTACTTTCACCATTTTTTCTTTGAAGGTGGAGCTCTGTTGGCCTTATACAATTCATTTGGAATTGTTATAATTGCAGCAGGAATACTGTTTCAGATCATCCAATTGATAATTGTCAAGCACAAGGAAGTTGGTGATGAATGGTTAAACAAATCAAAGGTGCTCCCAGCCAGCTTTGCAATTACTGTTCTAGTTTTTTATGTGTTCATGCTTCCCAACTTTAGAACTGTAGACGAATCAGACACTTCTGTCAGCTTTGCATTGACTGTTTTCAAAGTTGCTACAATTTCATCATCCAGCTTGTTTTTGGCGTATGTGATTGACATCGTTAATGAGACATTGAAATCAGGAAGCACCAAAAAACTGACTTATTTTTCAAGAAGGTTCGACTTGTCCCCAGAATTGATCATCGGATCAGTAATTCTGGGAGTTGGAATGTATTTAGTTGAAATACTCTCGAACGCCTTTTTCAAAGGAAATGATGAATTGCTCATAAGATTTTTAGTAAATGCAAATTCAATGATTCTCCTCCTCTTCACTTTTGCGTTTCTTTATTTCAAGTTGACCAATAAGTCAAATCACTGGTTAAACCTTCATTCGATCGTGGCGTTTTTTGATTTTCTTAGATTGAGCGTGATGTTTTCCATAGTCTTTTTGATGAACATCATGATCCTGACCGTTCCAAGGTTACTTAACCCTGCGTTGATATTTGTCATTGGAATTGTTCTTATGGGATATATGACCGCGGACTACTGGAATGCTTTTGTAAGTTTCCACAAGAGGGTCTATACTGAATTTAAAGCAGCAATGAAACATAACCAAATGAAAACTTAGAATTAAGATTCGTCCTTCTTTTCAGTTGGGATTTTCCCTTCCAATTTTGATGCAATTTCTGAGACATCATGGGCCTCCCCAGCCTTGTTCTTGATCTCATCCATTACTTCTTTCGGTAATGCCTTTTTTTCTTCTTCTGACATGGTAATCATCATTTATTCCCTTTTATTGTTTAAAAAGG
>JALUTL010000416.1 GCA_027016475.1 Candidatus Heimdallarchaeota archaeon | reverse complement strand
AAGGTATCAATAGAAAAAATCGAAAGAAACAGGGTCAATGACAATTGAAAGGCTATTTTCTTAGTGAAAGGTGGTTCAAATGCAAAATGCTTATCCCAAAATGATACAAACGTTAAAGAGCTGATTAAGACAGCAGTACCAACAAAAACAATCGCAATTATTGCAATTTTTAGGACAAGGTGAATCATAATGAGGATAAACAATAGAAACATGGGAATAAACACTGCTAATTTGTCTAGTAATTGATTACAGATTCAATGATGTTTTCCCATCAAGCAATTTAATTGCCCAAGAAACCAAGAGACCAATTGTAGATACAGTTACAATCAATGGAATTAGATCAAAGAAGATCAGCATTATACTCGCCATTGTATGAAAGGCGACGAAAACAGAAATTCCCATTAAGGGGTCAGTAGATGTAAATTCCCTAAAGAACAAATAAGCAATAGGTGCAAACAGTAATGCAGAACCAAAAATGGTTAAATTGTCAAATGAACCATTCAAAGCTAGTATGAACAATAGAACTGCCCATGTTCCAACAATGACGTAGTGTCTCTTCTGCTTCATTTCTTGGTGCTGATCATTTTGTGTTGTGCCTCTTTTTTTGGCGAAAAGGAGAAGGTCAATATTGGCTGGTTCATTGATCCGCCAAAATCTCTTTATAGGCCTTTCCTCTGGTATTTTGGATTATTTTTCTGATATTGTAGGATCCCACCCAGTGCAGTTCCTTTTCAATATTGGAGAATATTTCCTCCCTGTATCTTATGAGCATGTCCTCAATTTCCTGTTCATCGAAGGCTCTCCTTGTTTCAAAATGTCCTTGAGTTCTTGAATAAAACCATGAATCATCTTCATTTCGTGTTGCTTTAACCCAGTGGTTTCTGTACTGTTTATTTTTGATCACCCCGGTAATGTAGAATATTGGAGACGACAACGGAATACCTCGTCCAAAGCTCCAAAATATTTCTGTAGAATTCCTTGCCTGCTTGGTTGAGCTTATAAATGGTTTTCCGCTGATCATCCTGAGGTTTATACGTCTCAATGAGTCCATCTGCGATGTATCTTCGGAGTAAAGGATAAACCGTGCCGAGAGGAACTTCGATTATGTCATCAGTTCTTTCTGCAATTCTGTCGCAAATTGCCTTGCCATGCAGATCACTTTCGGAAAGAACCGCGCAGACAAGCAACTGGATTACCCCTCTTCGGATTTCAGTCTCCCAATTACTGATAAGTTTTTCTTCAATCATTGTTCAACCCTTTTGAATGGCTTGTGCCACAATGGATTGTGTGGCAATATATTGCATGACAATGCAATTTTGCTTTGCCTGTTATAAAAAGATTTCCATATCTGTTTGACCATGGCAGGAAATTCAATGGAAATCAAATGCTGTGCCTATTACATGACATTCTTTAGAGGATCAGAAACAGCATAATGTGTTGATTCCGACTAATCCTTGTCTCAATATCAGACAGTCCAGAAAAAACCATCTAAGCAGAAGGACTGCCAATCCTAATATGTGTCCGACAACAACAATGGGTACAATTCCGAACATGTCTGCCAACAAGCCGCCCGGATCCATGCTTTTATTAAACAGAAAATATGTTCTACAATAGACAATTTCTTTTAGATGCATAAGGCTTCCGTTTTATGGAACTCTACTCTTGGAATGTCAATGGATTGAGGGCTGCAATTCGGAAGGGGTTCCTATATTGGCTGGATTCTGAGCTTCCAGATATTGTATGTCTACAGGAAATACGGGCATTTTCGAATCAGTTGCCTAAGCGGCTTGTAGAAGACAATAGGTACTTTTGCAACTTCTTTTCGGCTGAACGCCCGGGTTATTCAGGCACTGCGATTTTGAGTCGTGTCGAGCCAGATGAACTGATATTTGGGTTGGATGAACAATATGGCAGCGAAGGGAGAACTATTGTTGCGAGATTTGGTTCATTGTCTGTCATAACGGGCTATGTACCATGTGGAAGTATCTATGATGGCCGTTTCGAATACAAGCTGAAGTACAAGGAGAAACTGTTAGAATTGATGAAAGATCTTGCGAAGACAAGCAAGGTGCTTTTTATGGGGGATCTAAACACTGCGCACACCTCATTGGATCTTCATGATCCGAAAGGAAACAGGAACAGTCCAGGATTCATGGTTGAAGAGAGACAGGCCCTTGATCAATTTGTAAAATCAGGGTTTGTGGATCTTTTCCGTCATTTCCAATCTGAAGGGGGGCACTATACTTGGTGGAGCTACAGAAAAGGGGCTAAAGAACGAAATCAAGGTTGGAGGATAGACTATTGCTTCAGCTCTCATGATTTACTTTCACATGTAATTTCCTGTTTCCATGTGCCAAAGTTGAACATTTCTGACCATTGCCCCGTAGGTGTTGTCATTAACCCTATCTAAAATTTGCCTGTTCTGGAAATCTTAAAAAACCAAAGTATGTTGATTTTCTATGTTTGAAAAAGTAACTGACCGAATTTTCGCTATAACAGATGGGCAGACAGTGGGCAATGTTGGTTTGATAGCAACAGATGCGGGGAATTATCTTATTGATACATCAATGTATCCTGTTATTGCCCGGAATATCCGTCAGGAAATCCAAAAAATTAAAACAGGAAAACTTTCCGGAGGTTTCTTCACCCACTACCATTTTGATCATACTGGCGGAGCGCAAGAATTTCACGATGTGCCGATGTATGCTCATGAATTGACAAAAGACAATTTCAATAAAAGCTATGGTGACCCTTCCTTCCTTGACAGGTTTGCCGACCATCCTCAAAAAGAGCTGTTTGAGGGGCTCAGAGTAACGCCTCCTTCATACGTTTTTTCTGAAAAAAAATTTGAGCCAGAGGGTACATCTATCGAAGTATATCATGTAGGAGGTCATACTTCTGGCTCTTCAATCATTGTCTATCGTCCTGAAAATGTTGTTTTTGCAGGAGACAACCTGTTTGTCGGCAGGTATCCATGGGGAGGTGATCCTACAGCGTCACCCTATGATTGGAAACACTCGATGGAGCTGATCCTTTCATTAGATCCAAACTATATTGTTCCTGGGCACGGTTCTGTAACTGACAATGTGTCGGTGGTGAAGAAATATGCGGAATATTTGGATACAATAATTGAAACGGGTGAAAAACTTGCAAAGGAGGGGGTTGGAGCAGATAAAGCAGTTGAAGAATTGACAGAAGTTGATTTTTTTGAGGAAATGAGGGAAGGAATGAAAATAGGGACTTTAAAAAGATGGTATGAAGTCATTTGGCAGAAAAGGTAAAATGATTTTTCTCAATTTTAGGTTTCACAGTCTCAGATTTCTAATTTTTTAACTTGCACTCCTATAAAGGAAAACGTTAAGAATGGCGGTAACTATGGAATGTTGAATGGCTACTACAGGCACTGTAGGAACTGAAGAAAAGAGGAAGAAAGTTGAGATTGCCTTCAACAAGTGGGAGGAAAAAGCTAAGCGTGGATTCCTACGGTTGATTGTGCTGAAACGTTTCTCCGAAAAAGACAAATATGGTAACTATTCTTCATTGACTGGAATGGATCTGATTAACTTTGTATCTGACCATTCAAACGGAAAATGGGTTCCTTCGCCTGGATCAATCTATCCTATTTTGGCTGAAATGCAAAAATTGGATATGATCGAGGAGACAGCATCACGAAATCGCAAAGAAAAGAGTTATCGGATCACAGAAATTGGGTTGGAGGTTTACCGCAAGCTTAGGTCTCAAAGTCCGATTTTTCATGGTGAGGTTCCTGATTTGACTGAAGCGAGTCAAGTGAAGAAATTCAAGGACAAAGTTCGATCTCATTTTGTTGAGCAGAACGAAACCGACCTGAAGAAAAACAGAAGACGATTCGAGCTACTGATGGAAGTGATTGATGAAATTCTTTCTGAAAGGGCAAATTCATAATCCTAAAAGGGTATATATTTAAACATCAAAACGACATTTGAATTATATGTTGGAGCTCCCTGACTTTGAACACTTAATACCGACAGATGATGACAAGCACCCCCTTCTCAAACTCAAGGGCAAGGAACGAAGAAATTATGCCATCTACTCCTTTGGTGTAACATTCATGATCACTGTTGGCCTCTATGTATTTCCTTCATATTTTGGTTTAGAAATGCTTACAACAAAGATTAGCTACTTTTTCCTCAATTTGTTTGGATTCAATCCTCGATTTTTCATCTATGAGGATCGAACTGCACAACTTGGCTTTATTGATCATCTTCTGTATACATTGTATGATTCAAACAGGGCAACATATCCTGCAATATCAATTGAAGGCTCAAGCGGTGTTCCTAACTACTACATCATTGTAAGGGCATGCACTGGCATGCAGGCTGGCGCATTGTTACTTGGCTTGATTTTCGCGACTCCAGCAAGAATAAAGGATAGAATTCATGCATCCTTTTTGGTTTTGCTTGTTTTGTTCATTGGCAACACTTTGAGGATTGCCGCAATGATTGCCATCACCACTATCCTAGCTTATGATTTCGGAGTCTCCCATCAATATGCCTGGACACTTGCCCATGACCGTATGGGTGAGCCATTGGGTTTCTTTGGAACTATCCTCTTTACCTTTCTGATCGAAAAAAGACAAGTTAGAATATTGGATCCAATTACAATATGGATGGATGTTTTGAGGGACGATGTATATATCCCCATCAAAACCAAACTGTTTGGTGCGTAGTTCATGTCAACTGCTTTAAACCAATAAGCTTCAAAATTGGATATGTATTCTGACCTCAATGAAAAAGTGATCGAAAAGCGTTTGGGGTATCTTTCCATAGCGACAGGGTTGCAATTTCTTGCTTTGGCAATCTTGTATGTGTCTATTGCAGCTTCAGAGGGCTTTCAGATCAAATTTGCTCGGGAACCTCCTATATCAATCATGGTCTTGGTTGGTCTGGTTTTCATGATTGATTGGCTGGTAAATTTGCTTGCTTTGCCTGCTCTTGCCATTAAATCAGACAAAAAGAGATTATTGGTGGCCATTGTAGCTATCTTTTTGGCCTTGTCTTTTCTGTCACGTCTAATCGCAATTTTTTCGCTGGCAGTTGTCCAATTTTTCTTGGACTTTCTTCTTATCTACACTGTAGCCCCAATGGCTTCTATGCTTTTTTCAGTATTCATTTTCCTTGTCAGTATGGAACCCATCGCTTATTCTAGAGGAAAACGGCTTCGATTGCTTTCTGCAATTAACTTTTTTGTCTCTGCTATTATGTTCATTTTCGGGTTCATCAATTACAACATTGTCCCAGTTCCATTGGATTGGTGGAATTTTGTCGTTTTCCTCTATTCGTATAAGGTTGGAATTCTTCCGTTGTTTTTTGCATTTGAATATGATTCTTGGGCTTCCGAAATTAAGACTTTTTCCAAACTGCTGGACGAGTCAAACTGATATTACTCTGCTTCTCTCAAATACCAGCCGACATCGATGACAGAATTGAATTCTCCAAACAGGATGTGCCCAAATGCGATTGGCTGGTGATTGTAGGTAATGATCACTTGTTTGGTCTCATATTCTTCGGAATCATTGATCTTTACTGCTTGCCCCATTGTGAATTTTTCTGCTATTTTTGGATTGGTAATTTCGATTTTTGGATAATTATCCTTCAATTGATCCATAACTGCTGGCATTAAGGTTGGTTTCTTTCTCTTTGTGTCAATCAAAACCATTCCCACCTCTAAAGTTTGAATTTTTTCATGAAAACTGGAATCTGGTGGGCTCTGCTGTGACCATGATACTAAAATTCCATCCTCATCTTTTTCGAGAAGGTAATGGCCTTCATCCTTGAGCTCTATGTATATCCCTAGATGCTCCTTAATTATCTCTTCAGCTACATGTACCTCAATAACATCCATTCTTATCTTTCCTCCTTTGTGATTTTTGCAATGTAGAACCCATCGCACGCATGAAGTGGTGGCAACAGACGAATACTTCCTGGAATAATTTCGGACGGAACTGGCTTTGGTTCAAGCTTAACGTCATTGATTGGATTTACCGTCCACTTGGAAATGAAAGGCAACAGTGCTTCTTCATTCTCTGCTGTGTTTAATGAACATGTCGAATAAACTAATGTCCCTCCTTCCTTTAGGAGTCTGATGGCATTTTTTATGAGCCTTTGCTGTGTCCGTTGCATAATGAATGGATCCACTATTTCCCTTGATGTCCTTCTTTGGGGATGAGACACTATCAACCCTTCTCCAGTACAAGGTGCATCAATAAGTATTCTATCAAACTTTTGGTCTAACTTCAAGGTCGTAGCATCTTCATTGACTACAATGCAATTGACAATTCCATGTCGATTGAGATTTGCCCTAAGGGCTTGGATTCTTCCTCTGTTGATGTCATTTGCAACAAGCAAACCGCTGTTTTTCATGCGTTCTGCAATAAACGTCGTTTTACCTCCTGGAGCTGCGGCCATGTCCAAAATTACTTCATTTGGCTGGGGATCAAGAATATGGACGGTCAACATGGATCCCAACCCCTGTGGTGAAACCATGCCTTGAAGATAGGCAAGTGAATGTCCTAGCTTTGCAGCGCCTTGAACAATGGCAATACCTTCTGGAACTGCCTCTAATGGGATTGCTCGGACGTTTTCCCGTGCAAGGATTTTTATGGCTTCATTTCTTGATGATTTTAGTAAATTGACTCGTGCAGTTGAAAGAATCTCTGAAGGATGCATTTTCAACATTTCGGCAGTTAGCTCAGAACCAATGCTTCTTGACAGTGATTCTACAACATGAAGGTCTGTCCGATGAACCTTGGCCAACCGCCTCAGGGTTTTGTCCACATTTTCAACTTATTTTCTGCAAAATTAAATGTATGGATCAGTATGGCTGGAGTGTAACTCCTTTACAGTTTGCGCATCCCTTTATGAAATGAGATCTGCAATATGGAGTTCCGCAATTTGCACATTTCCCTGCTGCCTTTTCACCACCTATGCTACAGATGTGGGCAGATTTATGAAGGAATGAGCTATTGATGTAGCGATAAACTCCAATTGCCAATATTGGCAGTACTATCAAACCACCTGTCCAAGCAAGTATTCGCAGGAGAGTTGTTACAAAATTGTCTGATGTATCATTTGTTTGATTTTGTGAAGTATAATTTTCTACATCAAGCAATGTTACGGTATAGATTAGGGCCAAACCATACAGGTAATGGCCAGGATCTGTGTATGCCTTCTCAGGTGGGACTCGGAATGTTTTTTTCTCACCAATCTTCATCCCTAATACTTCATCAACGAATCCATCAATATATTTGCCATAGTCCAACCCTGGGAAGGTCTCTCTCTCTGCATCTGTCAAAACTGTCCCATTGTCAAGTACAAGCTTATAAGCAACTACTATTGTATCTCCTCTTTCTACACCCTTTGTTTCACTGTAGCCATGTGATTTAATCGGCGAACTGAAAATCAATGCCATTATTAAAAGGGCTACCGCTAGCTTTTGTTTCACATGTTTTTTTGGATGTTATGAATTTTTATTTCTTCGCATTGTCTCACCCTTCTGTTTTTCATATTCAATTGGTGTGTT